>JAZNCY010000291.1:0-13337 GCA_045587825.1 Acutalibacteraceae bacterium | reverse complement strand
CAAGAGTTTTAACGATGTTACAGGGAAAAGTGACTGTATTAAACCATATCTGGTTCGAATACGCTCACTCTATATAATTTTATGTAAAATTTTTAATCGTCCTTAATTCCAAACATAAGTTTTAAAATACCCTTAAATATTTTAGGACTCTCGAAAACAACAACTTTCATAAAATCACTCCTTAATATGCTTTACTACATATTATGAGAATTTAATAAATTGGTTACAGTTGCCATTCTTTAATATTTTTTACTTCGTTATACATTGTAACATAACTTAAGTGACGGCTCTCGTGAATATCACCATTTTCAAGAGCGTCAAGAATTTTACAACCCTTATCTACTGTGTGGGTACAACTCGAAAAACGACATTTACCTAAATACTCTGAAAATTCAGGAAAGCAATATGGTAAGTCATCTTTCATAATAAGCTCACCGCTTTCAATATCTAACGAAGAAAAGCCTGGTGTATCTGCAACATAAAAATCATTTACTTTATGAAGTGTAACGTCACGGGTTGTGTGCCTACCCCTACCAAGCTTGCTACTGACCTCACCTGTCTCAATTGAAAAACGGGAATCAATGCAATTTAAAAGTGATGATTTGCCTACACCTGTATTACCTGTAAACACAGTAATACCGCCTTTTATCATCTCTTTAACTTTTTCTACACCCTCGCCTGTCTTACAACATACCGAGCAAACATCCATATTAGCCTTTTTATAGATTTCTTCAAGCTCTTTAGTATCACCTAAATCACTTTTCGAAAAAACAATGCACGGCTTGATATTTTTGCTTACAGCTATTGCTGTGAGTCTGTCGATAACCAAAGTGCTGGGCACAGGCTCTTTTACAGATGAAACAATAACAAGAGTATCAACATTTGCGACAGGTGGACGAATAAGAAAGTTTTTTCTTTCTAAAATATCATCAATGGTATTTTCACCATTTTCACGAACAGTAATGGTTACATTATCACCTGCCAAAGGTGATATTTTTTTCTTTCTGAAAGCACCGCGTGCTTTACATTCATAAATATCACCATTAGCTTCGATATAATAAAACCCACCGATTCCTTTAATTATAATTCCGTTTAATTGTTTTTCTGTCATTTATCAGTTCATACCTTCTAAATCATTTGAACCATTACCATCATCAACAGGTGTATCGGTTGCACCTTTTGAAACAGTAAGAACAATAGTTGTCGCTGTATCTACGTGTGGTGCTGACAAATATGTCGGAGACTGTGCTATAACAGTACCAGCAGGTTCACTGCTCAATTCACGATTAATCTGTATAGTTCTGTAACCTGCATTGTTTAAAATATTAATTGCTTCTATCTCATTTAAGCCAATAACATCTTTATAAAAAGCAACTGCATGTGTTTTTGAATTTGTAATTCTTACGTTATCTTTTGTGAAATCACCGACTGCTTCATAATAAAGACAATTATCAAGATAAATATTGATTTTTGCATCATTTGCTTTACCTTTTACAGTTATAGCATAGCTTGAATGAGCATCTGTATCAATATCCTGATTAAATGTTTCGTCACCATCAACTGTTGCAGTCACATTAATCACACCAACTTTTGGAAGCTGAATGTTGATTTCTGTTGAAGTAAATCCCGAACTTACAGTAATAATAACCTCGTCACCTTTTCTTACTGGTGAACCATCTGCTGGTGATTGACCTACAACAAAATTCTCACTGATGCTACTATCTACTGTTTCAATTTTAGAAACAACAAGACCATTTTTTTCAAGTATAACTTTTGCTTCATCCAAAGACTTACCTTCTAAATCTGGCATTTTAAACTGACTTTCAGCACTTGTATCAACGGCATAATAAACTGTAATTGTAGAACCCTCAATTACGCTTGTATTAGCGCTCGGATTGGTGCTGATAACTTTACCAACCTCAATTACATCATTTTCTGTTGCCTGTAATTTTACAATAAAGCCCATAGCCTCTAAAGTATCACGAGCCTGTTTATAATTTTTGTTTACCAAATCAGGAATAATCTTACCTTCACCCGATTTTGCAACATATAATTTTATTACACCATCTTTAGCTATTGTATCACCTGCTTTAGGGTCCTGATCTGTAACAACGCCCTCTTCATAATCTGATGATGATACATAAACTATTTCAAAGGTGTATTTATCCATATACTCATTGTTGAATTCTATATCCTCGATATAATCCATACCAATGAAGCTGTCAACCTCTGTTCTTTTAGGACCAAGCTGAATAGTACCATTTTTTATAAAAACACCTAAGATAATCGCTAAAATAAGAAGGAATGCAAACACAACACTCATAATAATTGTAAAATTGGTTTTCTTTACATTATTATTTTGTTTATATTGTGCTTGTGAATTCTCGCGAACTCGTTGTTGTGGCACTTCATCACGATAATGATTATAAGCATTATCTTCATAATCAGATGTTTTAATAGGCTTATATTCGCCAGTTGATTGCTTTATAGGTGTACTTTTTTGTGGAATGTTCTTTTCCTGTATTTTACCTACATAACGAGTAGGTTCTTTATCAACAAAATAATTCTGATAATCGAACTTTATATTCGGATTCATTTTGAATTCCTCTAAATCCAAAAGCATTTCAGAGGCGGTCTGATATCTGTCACGGGTATTTTTTTGCATAGCTTTTAAAGTAATCTGCTCAAAACCGATAGGGATATCAGGATTAATACTTCTTAAAGGTACTGCTTCTTCCTGCAACTGCATTAAAGCAACAGAAACGGCACTTTCAGCATCGAACGGCAATTTACCTGTAAGCATTTCGTAAAGAACAACACCGATTGAATAAATATCTGCCTTTTCATCAGTTAACTGACCTTTTGCCTGTTCAGGACTTATATAGTGTACTGAACCTATCGCCTTCTCTGTGAGAGTTCTTGTCTCTCCACGGCTGAAGCGAGCAATACCAAAGTCAGTAACTTTAATAAGACCATTATCAAGAAGCATAATGTTCTGTGGTTTTATATCACGGTGAACAATTCCTTTATCGTGTGCGTGCTGAATCGCTCTTAAAATCTGAATTGCAAAGAACAACGCTTCATTCCAGTTAACACCTTCACATTGTTCAATGTATTCTTTAAGAGTTATACCTTCAACGTGCTCCATAACGATATATTGAAGTCTGTCACCAAAGCTTACATCATAAACCTTAACAATATTAGGATGGGAAAGAATTGCAATAGCCTTTGATTCATTTTTAAATCTTCTTCTGAATTCTTCTTTTGCTAAAAATTCTTCTTTTAATACTTTTATTGCAACAATTCTATCATCAATGCTGTCGTATGCCTTGTAAACAACAGCCATACCACCTACACCGATAATATCTTGTATCTCATAACGTCCGTCTAATCTTTTACCAACATAATTTTCCATAAAATCAGCCTTCAACGGTTACTACCGTTATATTATCCTTTCCACCTGCTTCATTAGCCATCTCTAAAAGTTTTTTTGCAGGTTCATCTTCATCTGGATTTTTAATCATATCAAGCATTTCATTTTCAGAAATGTATTCATAAAGTCCATCTGAACAAATGAGTATCGTTTCACCCTCATTTATAGGTATAATATCAACATCAATATCAACCTCGGGACTAACACCGACTGCACGTGTAATCACGTTTCTGTCTGGGTGAGTTTTTGCTGCTTCTTTTGTAATTCTGCCCATATCTATAAGATATTGAACAACTGAATGGTCACGTGTGATTTGTTTAATTTCGTCATTTATAAAATACGCTCTGCTATCACCAACGTGTGCAACCACTGCAAAACCATTTAAGATTACTACTGCTACAACAGTTGTGCCCATTCCCAAATATTCTTTATTTTCATTGGCAGTTTCAAAAACCTTTATATTGGCTGCAGTTATTGCTGAAACGAGTAAATTTTTAACAGATTTCATACTCATTGATTTACGATAACCTTTTTCTATGTGCGATGAAACCTCATTAACACATATTTCACTCGCAACCTGACCACCAGAAACACCGCCCATACCATCACAAACAACAGCCCAGGCGCCACCTTCTTTGAAAAAGCCAGTTTTAAAAGCATCCTGATTCATATCACGTACCTTACCGGTATCTGTAAAAGCCTGAATTTTCATCGCTTCACCTCGTTTCTAAAATCTTTTCTCGTCTTAACTGTCCACAAGAAGCATTGATATCGCTACCTAAAGTTCTTCTGATTGTAACAGTCAAGCCGTTCTTTTCTAATATATTTTTAAAATTATTTATATTATTATCGTCACTTCGTTTATGCCCTTTTTCAGGCACCTCATTTGCAGGAATTAAATTAACGTGACAAAGTATTCCTTTTAATTTTTTTGAGAGTTCATTTGCACACTCAGTTGTATCATTAACACCCTTAATCAATGCATACTCAAATGAAATACGTCTTGATGTTTTTTCAGCATAAATTTTACAAGCATTTAAAAGTTCATCAACATCCCAGCTTTTGTTGACTGGCATAATCTGAGACCTGATTTCATTATTCGGAGCGTGTAATGATACAGATAATGTGAGTTGTAAGTTTAAGTCTAATAAATCATAAATTCTTGGTACAATTCCACTTGTCGAAAGTGAAATATGGCGCATACCAATATTAAGGCCATTTTCATCAGAAACAAGTTTTAAAAACTTGATAACATTATCGTAATTGTCAAGTGGTTCGCCCATTCCCATTAAAACAATTCTTGAAATTCTTACACCCAAATCACGCTGTGCGGCGTATATCTGCCCAAGAATTTCAGACGGTGTTAAATGTCTTTTAAATCCACCTATACCAGAAGCGCAGAATGAACAACCCATTTTGCAACCAACCTGTGTAGAAACACAAATTGTGAAGCCATATTTGTAATCCATAACAACACATTCAAGGTACTCATCATCTGGAAGCTTAAAGAGATATTTTACTGTATTATCATACCTTGAAACCAACTTTTTTTCAATAGTGCAACTAAAAATTACAAAATTGTCATTTAATTTATCCTGAAGCTGTTTTCCGATATTTGTCATTTCATAAAATGACACAGCACCCTTTTTATGTATCCAATCGTAAATCTGGGTTGCTCTGAACTGTGGAAGTCCAAGTTCTTTAATTTGTATTTTTAACTCTTCTAATGAAAGAGAAGCAATATCTTGTTTTTCCATATACACACTACTTTTTAATAAATTTTGCTATAAAAAAGCCATCGCAATTATTTATATGCGGTAAAAGTGTTAAGTAATCACCCTCGTCAATACATCTTTCAGTTTCGGGTGAAACCTTTACACTATAAAAATCTTCATTTTCTTTCAGAAACCAATCGCAGATTTTTCTGTTTTCATTTGGATTAATTGAACAGGTTGAATAAATTAGTGTACCACCTTTTTTTACATATTTTGAAGCGGTACTAAGAATTTCTTTCTGAATTGGTATCAATTCTTTAATTTCATCAAGCGATTTATATTTGATTTCTGGCTTTTTACCAATTATACCAAGACCTGAACAAGGAACATCACAAAGAACACAATCAGCGTCAATAAATTCTTCGTTAAAAATTGTTGCATCATTTACAGTCGGTATAATATTTTTTATGCCTAATCTTTCGGCACCTGATTTAATAAGTTCAACTCTGTGCTTATGAATATCGCAAGAATAGATTTTACCTGAATTATTCATATATTGGGCTGCAGTAAAGCTCTTACCACCAGGTGCGCTACAAATATCAATAAATTTAAAATTATCTTTTAAATCAAGTTCTTTAACACACAACTGAGAAGAAACATCTTCAACATAAAAAAGTCCTTTTTTATAAGCGTCAAGCTCGTAAACTGCACCTTTTGTATTAATAATAAGAGCATCTTTAAGATTTGTTATTTCCGTGGAAATATTTTCAGCTTTTAGCGCTTCTATTAATTCATTCTGGGTAGTTTTCAATGTATTTACTCTTATTGTTATTTCTTTCTTATTTAAAGCAGATTTTAAAATTTCTTCTGCATTTTCTTCGTTATAATGGTGCTTTAAAAATCGCACTAAATCAATTGGAGCAGAATACAAAACAGAAAGTCTTTCATCACCTGAAAGCGACTTAAAAACACTTTCTCTTTCCAAAGATACTTTTCTTAAAACTGCATTAACTACGCCTGAAGCGTAAGACGATTTATTATTTTTAGCAAGAGTAACGCTTTCATTTACAGCGGCAGAGTCAGGGATTTTATCCATATATAAAATCTGATATGTACCGATACGTAATATTACAAGAACTTCAGCCTTCAATTTTTTGATTGGTTGATTTAAAAACTGAGAAATTACGAAATCGAGTGTTATTTTTCGCTCAGTTACACCATAAACTAATCTCGAAATAAAAGCACAATCAGTGCTGTCGAGGGAGAGCTCCCTAACAGCACTGTCTAATGCGATATTTGAATATGCTTTGTCTTTCTCGATTTTCAAGAGTATTGAAAACGCCGTTTGTCTTGCAGTAAAACTCATCTTCTTCTGTTACCGCCAAATCTTAAAATTAATCTTAAAAGCTGAGCGAGGCTCATTGCAAGTGCAGCAACATAAGTCATTGCAGCCATTTTTAAAACCTTACCAGCTCCTCGTTTTTCTTCATAAGAAAGGATGCCCGTTGATTCAATTACGTTAAGTGCTCTGTTACTTGCATTGAATTCAACAGGTAAAGTAATAAACTGAAAAACTGAAGTAAATGCAAAGAAACCTATACCAATCCAGATTAATGGTTCAAATGAAAGAATTATACCAATTATTAAAAGTGGCATTGATAGTGTTGAACCAATATTACATACAGGTAAAATGGAATTTCGCACTTTTATCGGCACGTATTTTTCAGCGTGCTGAGCAGCATGACCTGCTTCATGACAAGCAACGCCGACTGCGGCAATACTCGGATTATCGTAAACAGAATCTGAAAGTTTAATAACTTTGCTTATTGGGTCGTAACAGTCAGTTAAGTTACCGTTAATTCTTTCAATTCTTACATCGTGAATATTATAATATCTTAAAACCATTTCGGCTGCTTGTGCACCTGTAATTTGCCTTGCATTACCAATTTTTGAAAACTTAGAAAAAGTTGATTTTAATCTTCCCTGAATTATTAAAGATATTATGAATACAGGAATAACTAAAATAAAATAATAAATATCAAAATACATTCCACCAAAATACAAAGCTTACACACCTCCATTTTTAAAATATTATATAATTCAATAATTAAAATAATCGCAAAAATTTATTAATAGAATTTTAACTTTCAAAAATTACACCATCGGAAAGATTGGCACCACGAGAAAAATCAACCGCTGACATTCTCTTTTTACCCTCTAACTGAACTTCTGTGATTAAAACTGCATTTTTGTCGCCACAAACAACAACAATACCATCCTTTGATTTAAGTAGAGTACCTGCTGATTTGTTATATTCTTCGTTTAATAATTTAGAACGGAATAATTTTAAATTTTTACCATCAAAGCTGGTTAAAGCAACTGGCCACGGGTCGAGACCTCTGATTTTATTATGCACTTCCTGAGCAGATAAATTCCAGTCAATTTTTGAAAGTGATTTATCGAGCATTTTTGCATAACTGCTTTTACTGTCATCCTGTTTTTGTGGATTTAACGAATTATTTTTAATTGCTTCAAGTGTTTTAATAAGCACATCAGCACCTAAAACTGTAAGTCTTTCGTATAAATCGCCTGATGTTTCATTTTCGCCTATCTTAGTCTTTTCAACCAAAAGAATGTCCCCTGTATCAAGACCTTCATTCATCTGCATTGAGGTAACACCAGCAAATTCTTTGCCATCTAAAACAGACCATTGAATTGGAGCAGCACCCCTGTATTCAGGCAAAATTGAGCCGTGAATATTAATGCAACCGTGTTTTGCAAATTCTAAAAAATCTTTAGGAAGAATTTTGCCGTAAGCCACAACTATTACAACGTCAGGTTTTAATTCTTCTAATATTTTTACACCAGCACCATTTTTTAATGAATCGGGTTGAAAAACCGGAATATTATTATTTTCTGCTACAACCTTTACCGGTGGTGGAGTTAAAATTGCTTTTCTACCAACGGGTTTATCGGGTTGAGTGAAAACCCCAACAACTTCATAATTATTGTTAATCAACGCTTCAAGTGGCTTCACAGCAAAATCGGGAGTTCCCATATAAACTACTCTCATATTATTCTACCTCTTCAATTTCGCCGACTCTCTGGAGCATTGTGCCTTCTAAAAGATTATCTTTATAAAGAATACCATCAAGATGGTCGAGTTCGTGACAGAAACAACGTGCTTTTAAATCTTCACCTTTATAAAGACACCATTTACCTTCTCTGTTCTGTGCTTTAACCTGAACAACTTTAGGTCTTTTAACCATACCACAAAGTCCGGGAAGTGAAAGACACCCCTCTTCACCAATCTGTTCACCTTCGACTTTGGTAATTTCCGGGTTAATAAGCTCCAAAAGACCATCACCAACGTCCATAACCACAACTCGTCTCAAAACACCAACCTGTGGACCTGCAAGTCCGACACCCGGTGCTTCATACATAGTTTCAGCCATATCATCGAGTAACTCGAAAAGTCTTTCGTTAAATTCTGTAACAGGGCGACATTTTTTTCTTAAAATCGGGTCGCCATCTTCACGAATATTTCTAAGTGCCATTTTAAAAACCTTTCTAAAGTGGGTTTATATCTGCCGTAACAGTAACACCACTATTTAATTTATCTTTCATAAACGCTGTAAGAAGTGATGAAATCATACTTCTGAAGCGTTTATTGTTTTTACATTTTATTGTAATTACGTTTCTATATTTATTATTGATTTTAGCAACCTTTGGTTGTAAAGGACCTAAAACATTAAGCTTAACATCGGAATACTCTTCGCCTACTGCAGATTTAATCTGTTCAAGAAAACGAGAAGCAGAAGTGTTGCACTTCATATAATTTTCACTCATAAACATAAGCGAACAAATATCGCAATATGGTGGGTAAACCATTGCTTTTCTTATGATATTCTCCATCTCGAAAAAGCCTTCGTAATCCTGTAATGAAGCGAGTGTAATAATATCGTTATCCGGAAGTGCGGTTTGAATTACTGCTTTACCCTTATAATCGCCCCTACCGGAGCGACCTACAACTTGTGTTAACAAATCAAATGCCTTTTCACTGCTTCTGAAGTCATCATTGTAAAGTTGCTGGTCGATAGATATAACACCAACAAGCGTTACTTTAGGGAAATTAAGACCTTTGGCAACCATCTGAGTACCTAAAAGAATATCATATTCACCGTTTGAAAATGCTTTTAATTTATCTTCATAAGAATATTTTGCGAGTGTAGTATCCGCATCCATTCTCAAAACTCTTGCATTAGGGAAAATATTTTCAATATCGTCTTCTATTCTTTGGGTACCAAAACCTGCGTATTTTATTGTTTTATTATTACACGTAGGACAAGTATCAGTGAAATTCATAGAATAGCCACAATAGTGACACATTAGACGATTATTTGCATTGTGGTAAGTGAGCGAAATGCTACAATTAGGACAAGTGACAACAGTTTTACAACTTTCACAAGTTGCAAACGTATTGAAACCACGTCTGTTCATAAGAAGAATTGCTTGTTTTTTATCTTCCAAAACTGCTTCTATTTCTGAATAAAGTTCGTTGCTTATTATGCTTTTACTATCTGAAATATCAACGGTTTTAACTTCCGGTAAAACTGCTTTGCCAAAGCGTTCTGTAAGTTTTACAAAAGTATATTTGCCATCAATTGCGTTTTTATAAGATTCAATCGACGGAGTTGCTGAAGATAAAAGTAAAAAAGCATCGTTTTTTACACATCTGAATTTAGCAATATCTCTTGCGTGGTAACGTGGTGTCATTTCAGATTTATAAGTGTGCTCGTGTTCTTCGTCCATTACAATAAGACCAAGATTTTGAAACGGTGCAAAGACTGCCGAACGTGTACCTATTGCAATTTTTGCTTCACCGTTTTTCACACGCTTCCACTCGTCAATTCTTTCACCTGCTGAAAGAGCACTGTGAAAAACTGCAACTGTATCACCAAAATATGAATAAAAGACGTTAATTGTCTGCGGTGTAAGAGCAATTTCAGGCACCATAACAATAACACCTTTACCACTATTTACAACCTTTTCTATTAGTTTTATGAAAACCTGTGTTTTACCACTACCGGTAACGCCAAATAAAAGTGCGGCACCCGCCTTTTTTTCATCAACCTTTTTTTCTAAAACATCAAAAGCTTTTTGTTGATTTTCAGTTAATGGTGGAATTGGTGTAATCTTTTTTTCAGCTGTAATTTTAGGTTTTCTGTAAACTTCACTATCAAATATTTCAACATAGCCTTTTTTACTGAGTGCAGAAACAACTGCAACAGTAACGCCCGTAAAATAACAAACTTCCTTAACTGAAGCAGAACCTATATCAAGAAGTAATGAAAGAACTGAACGTTGTTTTGGCGTCAGAGAACTCAATTTACTTTCGGCATCTTCTTCTGAAAGTGCAATTCTCACGTTTTTTACAGTCAAATCGCCTGTTTTTCGTTTTGTATCAACGTTAGAAACCAAAACACCTTTTTTAACGAGTTTTTCGAGCACAACAGAATCTGCCGTAAAACCCAAATCTGAAAGAATTTTTTCTTTCTTCTGGAATTTACAGCCACCTTTTAAATACTCATATACTGCTTTTTCTTCTTTTGATAATTTTTCTATTACAGAAGAAGATACAGTTTCATCTACCATAAAGGATACAATGTACTGAAGACCAATGCCACTTGGGAGCATTGCTTTAGCCGCTTCAAACAACGTGCAGAATGTGTTCTCTTTTAAATACGTCACTAAAGACAACATTTCATCATCAAGAAGCGGTACTTCATCGAGTACCGCAACGATAGATTTGAGTTTAATACTCTCGTCTATTTCTGAACGAGATTTTATATTGAGAACAAATCCTTGTTTCTTTCTGTTACCATTACCAAATGGTACAAGCACCCTACACCCCTTTGAAACCTCAAATTTCTCAGGGATTAAATATGTAAAAGGTGCATCAATATGGTAAACAAGACCTTCTACTGCAACTTCTGCAATTAAGGACTCGTTATACATATATTAAAGATTTTTAATCTCGTCAGGCTCAACGATTTTGTATTTACCATCAATAATTTCGCCGAGAGCTACTGTAACAGGTTTTTCTGTTGAGAGATTTTTCTCCTCAAGATTTGTCATAGCAATTTCTCTTGCTCTTTTTGCTGTTGCAGTTACTAAAGAGTAACGGCTGATGCCTTGATTAAGAACATTTTTTAAATCTGGATTAAGCATAAATATAACTTCCTTTCAAATCAGTTATTAATAATTTCTTCAACTTTTTCTTGCATATTGCTATATTTTAATCTTTCTGCTTTTATAATTGACAAAACGTCATTTACACAAACAGATAAATCGTCATTGATAACAATATAATTATATTCCTTCGCCCTTTGCATTTCATCTTCTGCAATTTTCAAACGGCGACAAATATCTTCTTCGGTTTCCGTGCCACGATTTTTAAGGCGACGTGAAAGTTCAGTTAATGAAGGTGGCATTATGAAAATTGAAACTGCATCAGGGTAAATCTTTCTGACGTTACCAGCACCTTCAACTTCAATTTTTAAAATAACGGTTTTACCGCTATCTACCATTTCTTCAATAGCCTTTTTTGGTGTACCATAATAATTAACACCATATTTAACGTACTCTAAAAAGCCGTTTTCACTTATTTTATTTTCAAAATCAGATACAGAAGTAAAGTAATAATCAACTCCGTCTTGTTCACCCTCACGTGGTAAACGTGTTGTCATTGAAATAGATTGTTTAACATTACTGTCAGCTTTTTTTACCTCTGCTAAAACTGTGTCTTTACCGCATCCCGCAGGAGCAGAAAGAACTACAAGTAAACCTTTATCCTTCGAAGCCAAATTCACGACCTCCCTTTTCGTCATTGAATCTTGTTAAAAGCTGTTCTGCAGAAAGAAAAGAAAGCACAACGTTGTCACTATCAGTAATAATTATACCTTTTGTTTTTCTGCCGTGAGTGGCGTCAATTAAATTTGCTCTTTCTTTGCTTTCCTGAATCATTCTTTTAGCGGGTGCTGAATCGGGACTGATAACAGCAATTACCCTATCTGCATTTATAAGATTACCAAAACCTATATTAACAAGCTTCATAAAACACACTCATTCTATATTTTGTATTTGCTCTCTTATTTTTTCAATCTCGGCTTTAGTATCAATTACAACCTTTGCAATCTCTACATCCTGAGCCTTTGAGCCGATTGTATTTGTTTCACGATTGATTTCCTGAACAAGGAAGTCAAGCTTTCTACCGATAGCTTCTTCTGAATTCATCATAGAACGAAGCTGGTCAATGTGACTTCTTAATCTAACAGTTTCTTCTGCAACTGCTATCTTATCAGCATAAATTGCTGCTTCTGTAAGAATTCTTGATTCATCTACCTGAACACCGTCTAAAACCTCTTTCATTCTTGTAAGAAGCTTATCATTATATTCCTTTACTGTTTCAGGCGAACGTTCTTCAACAAATTCAACGTTTTTAATGATTGTATCTGCACGTGAAAGAACATCATTTTTGAGTTTTTCGCCTTCTTGCTCTCTCATAGCAATAAATTTCTTAACTGCTTCTTCTAATACAATCTGCACTTTATTCCACAAATCATCTTCATCAACTGCATTTTTAGTTACAGATAACACTTCAGGGTATCTTGCAATATCCTGAGCAGAAACATTTGCATTAACTGAAAAGGTTTCGCCAATGAAATGAATTGCATCATAGTAACTCTTTGCCAATGGTTCGTTAACCTTTACAACAACGCTATCATCAGCTGTTGCTTCTATTGTTAAAGAACACTCAACCTTACCTCTTGAAATATAAGAAGAAAGGTAGCTTTTGATTTTTTCTTCTAAAAAAGCATACGCTCTTGGAAGTCTTGTTGAAAATTCAAAATATCTGTGATTTACGCTTTTGATTTCTGCTGTAATATTAAAACCTTCAGTAGCAGCCTGAGCTCTGCCGAAGCCTGTCATACTTCTTATCATTTTAACGTTAAGTCGGATCGTAGCCATGTCGTTCTGTGAGCCAAGGAGTTGGGAGCTCTAATTGTCTTCCTAAGACCGCCTTGGCCTCCGACTTTTACGCTTTTGATTTCTGCTGTAATATTAAAACCTTCAGTAGCAGCCTGAGCTCTGCCGAAGCCTGTCATACTTCTTATCATTTTAACGTT
>JAZNCY010000290.1:0-1553 GCA_045587825.1 Acutalibacteraceae bacterium | reverse complement strand
CCCTGCAAGATTACCAACCCGAAAAAATTACTTGCCATATTTTGCAGATATTATAGTTGAAAAAACAGGTGATGAATATTATGTTATTTCATCTAGATGTGAAAATGTAAACGTTGGAGATGTAATTGAAGATAACGGGTGTATGTTTGAAACATTACCACGAGACAAAAAAAGATGTTTCCTTGTAGGTTGTCGTTCCTGGGAAAAATGCGAGAATATACAAATCATTTGTAATAATAAAACTATTACTGTAAAGACACATCTTTGCAAGGTTGCTGAAAAAGAAAATCAGGATATAGTTTTTTCTCATTACAACGATGAAGAAATTGATATTATCAGGAGCAATACATTTAATTCAAACTTTGATAAAACAACTCCAGAAAACGCAGCGATGTTAGGAAAGAATTTAAAAAACAGCAAGACAATAATTTTTGATATTCATCATAATGGTGGAGGTAATTCGCTATATTCTGCTGAATTCATTAAAAACTTAAATGATTATTGTGAAGAAACTCCTTTCACTTCAATAGAGCTTATAACACCATTTCATAAAAAATCGGCTAAATGTAATGCAAAAGAATGGATAATACATAACAAAAAAGATATAGATTTGCAAAAAGCAGAGTATAACGGAAAAACAATAATTTTAACAGACTATTATTGTGCATCATCTGCAGAAGAAACAATTAATTTTACTAAGTCGCTTAAAAATGTAATAAGAGTAGGTACTAATACAAATGGTTGTAATTGCTTTACTAATTTATGGGTGTGTGTTCTGCCAAAAACTTATATGGCAATCTTTTTACCGAATGTTGCATTTTGGGATATGTTTGAAGAAGGTAAGGGTTTTGAACCTGATTATTGGCTTGACACAACCGAACCTTTAGAAGAAATTAAAAATTGGTTGAAAAGTGATGATATTTATTAAAAGCAAATTCACCTATCGACAGTAATGTAAATTTATGTTAATATAATTACAAATAAAATTTTGAGGAGCGAAATCATGAAAAAATATACTCTTAATTTTGGTCAGTTCAAGCAATATGATAAAAAGTTTATTACAGAAATTGATGGCAGTAGTGTTACTTCTGTTGCATTTTCTGGTGAAACACTTTATATTGCAACAACTGAAAATACATTTGAATATTCTGAAGGTAATTTAAAAAAGCTTTCATTTAAAGCAGAAAAATTATTTTCAGAAAATGGCAAGCTTTATGCTTCAATGGGCAAAATTCTTGCAGAAATCAAAAATGGCAAATCTAAAAAAATAGCAGAATTTGAGAGCTCAGTTGTTGATATTTCAATAGCACTTGATGGCTCTTTCTGGCTTATTACAGAAGATACACTTTACCTTAAAGATGGTAGTGAATTTAAAGAAATAGTTGACCTTCCATCAGAAGTTGTAGCTCTTGCGGCACTTGATAATAAAGCAAAATATGCTGAAACAGTATATGTTGGCTCTACTGTTGAAGGGCTTTTATCTATGAAAGGTAAGCGTCGCCACTGGGCAGAGCTTCTTCCTGAAAACACAGGCGTTATGTCAAGAAAAATCA
>JAZNCY010000289.1:0-13599 GCA_045587825.1 Acutalibacteraceae bacterium | reverse complement strand
TAGGGAATAGGGAATAGGGAATAGGGAATAGGGATTAATTCTTTTTACTTAGCTCAATAAATTCGCCTGCGATAAATTTTAAGTCATC
This sequence comes from Acutalibacteraceae bacterium, assembly GCA_045587825.1. GTDB lineage: Bacteria > Bacillota > Clostridia > Oscillospirales > Acutalibacteraceae > DTU089. The sequence continues at coordinate 13,511 of JAZNCY010000289.1, read as the reverse complement.
AAATGATTCAATAGAACTCATTTTTGCTCTGTATTCTGCGGCACCTCTGAGTCCTTTTGTATACCAGGCGGCGTGCTTTCTTGCTTCTCTTATACCGACTCTTTCACCTTTATATTCACATAGCTTTTCAATGTGTTTAAGCATAATTAACATTCGCTCAATTACTGGTGGTTCAGGTAGAATTCTTTCGTGCTCTAAGTAAGCGTTAATCTGCTTAAATACCCAAGGTCTGCCTAAAGCACCACGCCCGACCATTACTAAGTCGCAACCTGTTTCTTCAAGCATTTTTGCAGCACTCTTGCCGTCAATAATATCGCCGTTACCAATAATGGGAATTTTAACAGCCTGTTTTACTTCTCTTATAATATCAATATTAACAGGCGGGGAGTACATCTGCACTTTAGTTCTGCCGTGAACTGTTATAGCAGAAGCACCAGCATCTTCGCAACGTTTTGCAAGTTCAACTGCATTTATGGTGTTATCATCCCAACCAGCACGCATCTTTACAGTTACGGGAATATCCACTGCATTTACTACCGCTTTTACAATTCTTTCTGCAAGCTCAGGGCTTTTCATAAGTAAAGCACCGCCACCAGAAGCTGCAACCTTTGGTGCTGGGCAACCCATATTTATATCTATAAACTGTGGCTCGAACTCCAATGTTTTAATAGCCGCTTTTGCCATAGTTTCAGGGTCATTACCAAAAATCTGAGCACCACAAGGGCGTTCAGGCTCTGTAATAGCTAAAAGCTCTTTGCTCTTTTTATCGTTAAGCGTTAAGCCTTTTGAGCTTACCATTTCTGTAACAGAATAACAAGCACCATAATTAACACAAAGCTCACGGAATGCTCTGTCAGTTACCCCAGCCATTGGTGCTAACGCTACCTTGCCGTTTGTATTTAAAAAATCAAATTCCATATTTTTACCTCTCTTGCTGAAGTAGTATAGCATATTTTAGTTACAAGTTGCAAGTGGTCAGAAAATGCAGAATTCAAAATGCAAAATGCAGAATTGTGGGTCTGCGACGCAATTGTAATATTAAAAAAACAACTACATACTTTCATTTATAGTTAAACCATAAATGGGAGTATGTAGTTTTTTCTTATTAAATCACAATCGGCGTAACCCCTTAATTTTTATAATCAAGGCGAAGCCTTCTGAAATTCTGCATTCTGCATTTTGAATTTTGCATTTGAGCAAAGCGAATTTATGGTTTACAAATTCCACAAGGGAAAAACCCACCATAAATAAGCTCATTTTTATCACCTTTGAAAACTTCTTTGTTTTCTTCGGATATTTTATTGACAGCAGAACAAGCTGGATAGTGAAACTTTTTTGTGTTGATGTTTAAAATATAAGTTTTTCCAAGCTTTTCTTCTGTGCTGGCAATTTCTTGTGTGACAGGACTGGTAGTTGGTGTTACAAGTAAATAACTTTCACCAGTTTTATAATCAATTTTAATTGATGGTTGAGCGTTGTAGCAGAATACGTTAAAAGAAATGCCTTTGCCGTTATCCTCAACAGAAAGTGCTTCCATTTTAACGCCTTTACACAAAAGATTTTCGCCTTCAAAAATTGGCGTTACTCTATACATAACGTGGTTGTTTGTTTCGTCAATGTAGTCATCTACCATATTTTCAAATGGTAACATTCCGTCAACGTTTAAATATCTTGTACCAGTTATAAGATTTCTATCATTTGCATTTTCGCCAGAAAGCTGAAAGCCTATAAGATGGCATCGGTTATATAAATATTTACCATCAACACAATCGTACTTTTTAAGGTGCCAGCCACTCGGCTTTATCATACCAATTTCGCCACGCTCTTCTGTGGGCATTGTTTCAATTCCTAAGCAAGCGAATGCAACACCACATCTGCCGAGGTTGTCTAAATTAGAATAGCTTTCGAATGCTTTTGTGGTAATTTCATTCTCTGTGAATTCAGGCTTGTTATTGTTGAGAATAATATAAGGTGAACCTGAATAGTCAGGAATAGCTTCTTCAGAAACAATCGGTTGGGTAGTTGTTACAACAGTTGTTTCTGGAGTTGTAACAATTTCAGTTGCTATATTTGCAGTGGTTGTTTGGGTAATAAATTCGGTAGTTTCTTCGGTAATACTTGTTCCTGTATTTCCACCACAAGCAGATAAAATAACAACTGCTAATAAAAGTGCTATTAATTTAATTTGTTTCATAAACTTAAATCCTTGTATCAAAATTAAAAATTAAGAATTAAAAATTAAAAATTTCGGAAGGCTTCGCCTTGATTGTAATTAAATACAGAAAAACTATTTCATTATATAATTTTTTGTTGTAGAAGAATGAAAGCTAATAAGTGTTTTTTATTTATAATAGCAACGCAGTTCCGCAATTTTTCATTTTTAATTTTTCATTTTTAATTTCATTTTGTATTTAGCGTGTGTGTTTAAAGTCTGTCTTATAAAGCTCGTAGTTGAGTGCTCGCATTTCTCTCAAAAGGTCATCATTACTTTTAATTTCATTATTAAAAATAACACCGCCATGAGCTAAATCCTCAACCTCGTGAAAGTCAGAGCCAGCTACAACAATATCTTTGTTGTGATATTTTGCCCAAGCTTCAGCAATAGGGTTTGAAGAATAGTGACGAGGGTTTCCGTTAAATACCTCGTAGCCGTCAAGAATTTCCCAATCTTCAACTGTAAGACCACGTCTGAAAGGGTGTGCCTGTAAGAATAAAAGACCATTTTTTTTAGCGAGCTCGGAGAAATCCTCTGGTGAATATGCCATTAAATCGCCGTTGCTTCTTAAAAATTCTTCGGTTACACCATAAACTAAATAGTCGTTTTCGCTTTCATAAAAGTTAATTTCCATACCTAAAAGCACAACCATTTTGCCTTTTAATTCTTCTTTTAAAATATTGTAGCCCTCTAAAAAATGTGTAACTTTTTCATCCCAGCTTGCATTTTTATATGGCTCTTTAGAAAAAGCAGAAGAATTCATATGGTCAGTAACAACAATTCCGTTGTAATCTGTTGTAAGATATAACTCTGCTATTTGCTTAGCGGGGATAGAAGCACATCTGCTTACCTCGTCTGTATGAAGATGCATTTCAAATAAATAACTCATAGTTTGAACTCCTGAAAAGAATTTTTAAATAATTATATTCTTTTTTTTATTTATTGTCTATACACCTATTGAAAAAAATATAGAAAAATGATACTATTAATTTATATTAAAATTCTTTTCTGGAGGAATAGATTATGGCAAAGTTAAAAGCAGCAATTATCGGTACCGGTGGTATAAGTAATGAACACATCGGAGCTTATTTAAAAAATGAAAATGTAGAGCTTTATGCTTTTTGTGATATCAATGAAAAACAGCTTAATTTAATGGCAGAAAAATATGGTGTGCCGAAAGAAAGATGCTTTTTAGACAAAGATGAAATGTTAAAAGCATTACCTGAAATTGACATTGTAAGTGTTTGTACCTGGAATAGTGCTCACGCTGAATGTACTATTGCAGCACTTAATGCTGGTAAAAATGTTCTTTGTGAAAAACCAATGGCAATGAACACAAAACAAGCAGAAGAAATGTTAGAAGCAGCAAAGAGAAATAATAAGCTTCTTCAGATTGGTTTCGTAAGAAGATATGGTAACGATGCTGACGTAATGAAAGATTTTATTGACGCTGGTTACTTTGGCGATATTTATTATGCAAAGGCTACATATTTAAGAAGAAACGGCAACCCTGGTGGTTGGTTTGGTGATAAATCACGCTCAGGTGGCGGTCCGCTTATTGACTTAGGCGTTCACGTTATAGATTTAGTTCGTTACCTCTGTGGCAATCCGAAACCTGTTTCAGTTTATGGTGCTACCTTCCAGAAGCTCTTTAACCGTCCTGACATTAAAGGTGGCAAAGGTTATACATCTGTTTCAGCTGGTAACAAAGATATCTGTGATGTTGAAGATTTAGCAAGTGCTATGATTCGTTTTGATAACGGCTTAGTTCTTTCTGTGGAAGCTTCATTTTCACTTAATATTAAAGAGCCTAAAGGTGATATTGAATTCTTTGGTACAAAGGCTGGCGCAAAGCTTTCACCAGAGGTTGAAATCTTTACAGATGAACAAGGTTACCTTGTAAACGTTTCATTCGATAAAGATACATCTTTAAGTTTTGACGGACTCTTTGCTGGTGAAATTAATCACTTTGTAGATTGCTCACTTAATAATGTACCTTGCAGAGCTCCTGCAGAAGATGGTGTTGAGCTTATGAAAATTTTAGACGCTGTTTATGAATCTGCAAGAACAGGTCACGAAGTTATATTAAAATAAATCTCTTTTGAACGGGAGGAAGAATTATGCATAAATGTGATAGTTGTGGTAAAGTAGTTGTAAATGAGCAGGACTATATGTGTCCACATTGTGGTGCTGTTTCAAACAAACATTGCGACCACTCAACACATTTGCCTGATGATAAATATTTCAGAACTAATGATTACAGAACCGCTGCTGAAGAACACAAAAGTAAAACTTACGACTATGAGAAAGCCCCAAAAACTGATGCAAGTCAGAAGTTTGATATAAACGATTTAGCAAATATTAAAGGTGCAGAAGATGTAAAGAAAATTGCGAAAAAAGCATTTATTGAGCAAGATAAAAACGGCAAGAAAAAGTTTAAGCCTGTTGCAATTGTTCTCATAGTTATTTTTGCAATCAATATTTTTGCAAATGTTTTAGACCTTGCATTCAGTGCAGTTGATGATGTCTTTGAAGGTATTGAGTCTGTTTTCAGTGAAGAAGTTGTTGTGGGTGAGGATTTAGTTATTCATAACCTCACACTTCATCCTTGTCTTAATGGCGCAACCTTTGACAGAGAAAACGACTGCCTTACTTTAAAAATCGCAGAAATTTATTTTGAATATTATGGCTCACACGATGAGTATTATGATTACAATACTGATGAATGGCAGGATAATTTCAGTTTTCCAGGAGATTATTTTTTAGATAACGATGTTGATTTCTCTTTAACGGTTTATGACGAGAATGATGTTAAAATAGTGGATTTTGATGAAGATTCCTATAAGGATTCAATAGATTTGGCGGCAGAACTTACGGAGAATGGTGAGCTTAAAATATATGGTCTCAAATCACATCTTCGCAATATAAAGGGTAAGGATGCTTACTGCTGTATAGGCACATCATTAATAGAGTTTGAAAACGATGCAACAAATGAAGAATTTGAGTGCGATTTCTATTTCCCATTCAATTATATTAAAATTTCATCAGACGATACTGTAGGTTTTTACGATATTTATAAGGATTATGAAACTGAGGATAGAAATACTATAAGTGAAGTCGACATTTCATCTTTCTATGTGCCTGATGAATATGTAGGAAGCATTAAATTCAGTGATGCAGATAGCGGCAATATATTTGAAAGTATTCCTGCTTCTGCCACATACACCGAAACAGTTACTTTAGTTGACTGATATGAAAAAAACAAGATATACAACTATTTCTGGTATGGTATCTGCATTGTCGGTGGTTATCATGCTACTCACAAACATAATGCCGTCTATGATGTATGTAATTCCAATAGTAACTGGTGCAATAGTTTTTTCAGTTAATGAAATTATCGGCAAAAAATGGGCGCTCGGTGTGTTTTTTGTAACAAGCTTTATTTCATTCATTCTTTTAACCGATAAAGAAACGGCTCTTAATTATACCTTGTTTTTCGGGTATTACCCACTATTAAAACCGATTTTTGAAAAATTACCAAAAGTGCTTTCGTGGGTTGTAAAGTTTATCGCGTTCAATATTGCGATTACGGCAATAGGCTTAATAGTTACTTTCATTTTTAAATTGCCGTTTTTAGATGAGGATTTAGGTAAGTTCACAATTCCTTTATTCGCAGTTATGTTTAATTTAGTGTTCGTAATGTATGACATTATGTTTACTGTATTTAAAAAGCGCTTAGCACCATTATTTAATAAATTAAAAAACAAACTCTCTTGACTTTTTATATTGTAGAGTGTAAAATTATTTTATATTTTATTAGGAGGCAAAATTATGGATATTTTTGCAGGTTTTACCAATTTCGATTGGTCAGTTTTCCAATTAGTTGAAAAACTCTGGAATCCTGTTCTCGATGCGATTATGGTATTCATTACTCACTTAGGTGACGATGGTATTTTCTGGATTGCTTTAGGTTTAATCCTTTGTGTATTCAAGAAAACAAGAAAATATGGTGTTCTTCTTTTCTTAGGTTTAGGCTTTGCAACTGTTATAAATAACCTTGTACTTAAGCAAATTTTTGAAAGACCAAGACCATTCAATTTTGATGGTTGGCCAGGAGAATTTATTTACCCGAACTTAGTTGAAAGACCACACAGCTTCTCATTCCCATCAGGTCACACTTCAACATCATTAGGTGCAGCTACACCACTTCTTATTAAAGCAAATAAGAAATGGGGTATTCCGGTATTCATTCTTGCTGTGCTTGTTGGTTTCTCAAGAGTTTACATTCACGTTCACTACCCAACAGATGTTATCGTAGGTATGCTTGTTGGTATTATTGCTGGTATCTTAGCAGTTGTAGCATTCAAATATGGTATGCCACTTGCAAAGAAGATTCTTGGTGAGAAGATTATTACAAAAATATTTGGCGAAATCTAATTTTAGGAACTAGAAATTAGGAACTAGGAATTAGAATTATAACAAAAACTACATCCTATCATTTTTAGTCGGTGTTAAAATCGATTTTAAATGATAGGATGTTTAATTTTTAGCGAAGCCCTATTTCCGATTTTCTATTTCCGGCTTCCTATTTCCTATTTTCTATTTTCTATTTCCTACTTCCTACTTCCTACTTCCTACTTCCTATTTCCTATTTCCTACTTCCTACTTTCTACTTCCTATTTCCTACTTCCTATTTCCTATTTCCTATTTCCTACTTCCTACTTCCTGCTTCCTACTTCCTACTTCCTAACACTAAATTTAACATTTCTTTAAAAAATTTTTGTTGAAAATTCTTGACTATAAAAAAATAAAGTGATATATTCTTTTTTAGCAAAATTAAGAAATATTAAGATTTTAGGGATGTGGAATATTATGTGGTTCTGGTTTTCTATAGCCGCTTTAATTTGTTGGAGTGGTTCAGACCTTTTCTCAAAAATTGGCTGTGCAGATGCTAAAGATAAATACAGTCATTTTAAAATGGTGACAGCGGTCGGCGTTGTAATGGGTATTCACGCTTTTTACGAAATTTTCGTTTCAGGCGTAGAGTTTAATTTCGATGCAATGCTTCGTTACTTACCAGTTTCATTACTTTACATAGGTTCAATGACTTTAGGTTATATTGGTTTAAGATATATTGAACTTTCAATTTCTTCACCAATATGTAACTCATCAGGTGCTTTGGTTGCACTTCTTTGCATTATTACTGGTGATATTTTGGCAGTGCCACAATATATCGCAATCGGTCTTGTTTGTGTTGGTGTTGTTGGTCTTGGCTTTGTAGAAATGAGCGAAGATGAAGATTTAAGAAAGAAAAGACAAGATAAAGCTAATTATAAATATTCAAAAAGTGCTTTAGCAATAGTTTTGCCACTTCTTTATTGTCTTTTAGATGCTCTCGGTACATTTGCAGACAGCCTTGTTTTAGAAACTTTAGATGAAGATGTTGCAAACGTTGCTTACGAATTAACATTCTTAGTTTGCGGTATCGCTTCATTTATCTACGTTAAATTTATTAAAAAGCAAAAGTATTTACCTAAAAAAGAAGGTCCGAAATACGTTGGTGCTATATTTGAAACAATAGGTCAGTTTGCTTATATTTATGCAATAGGTGATGCTGCTCACGTTGCTATGGCAGCACCAATTATTTCAGCTTACTGTGCTGCATCTGTTCTCTGGGGCAGAATTTTCCTTAAAGAAAAACTTTCGTGGAAGCATTACTTAATGATTTTAATAGCTGTTGCAGGTATTGTAGTTCTCGGACTTTATGATGCATAATTCGCTACGCTTAAATTAAAACTTTGTAAGGCTTTGCATTGTTTATAATTACAAGTGAATAAAAAATAATTTATCCTATCATTTGGAGTTAGTTTAAGTATCAACCTCAAATGATAGGATATTTTTGTTTTATTATATTAAATTATAAATGCCGACAGCAGGTCCCACAATTTTTAATTTGAATTTGCCTGAGCTTCTTGCATTATTGCTTTTCTTAAAATAAGTCTTGCATCTTCTATATTACAAACGCCGTCTAAGTTTACGTCAATAAACTCTTTTCGTGTTTCGTCGAGTGGTGCTGAGAGCTTAGCGTGTGCCTTTAAAATGATTCTTGCATCTTCTGTGGTTACTTTGTCATCACCATTAACATCACCGTATTTAACAGATTTTCCGAGGTCTATTAAATATGGGTCAATACCAGCTTCTGCAGCGTAAATTACAGCAGAAGGGCAGGTTGAGTAACAAGAATATTTAAAGCTTCTCTGGTGACCAAATTCGTTTTCAATTCTTATAGCAAAAGCAAATCTGCCAACAGTTTTAACGTTTTCGGGAATTGTTACGTCAAGAAGTAACGGGCAATTTTCAAAAGCGTAAGAACCAATATCTGTAACGCCACGACCAAAATCAACAGTTTCTAACGCTTCGTTGTTTGAAAATGCACTAAGACCAATAGTTTTAACTGAGTTCGGGAATTTAAGAGAAGTAATACTTATGCAGTTAGCGAAAGCGTAATCACCAATTGTTTTTAAACCTAATTTGGGGAACGTGATGCTACTTAACGCTTTGCAATCAGAAAATGCTCTTTTTGGTATCTCTGTTAAATTAGCACCTAAATTAACGCTCGTCATTTTTTTGCAACCATAAAAAGCGAATTCACCGATAGTTTCAACGTTGTTAAGGTGAATGCTACTAAGTGACTCGCAAAGATTAAAGCAGTTAGCACCTATTGATTTAACTGAATTACCAATTGTAACTGTTGCAAGTTTAGGGCAGTTATAAAATGCATAATCGCCAATAGTAATAATAGTGTTTGGTATTTTTACGTCTTTTATAGACGGCTTGTTTTTAAAAACGTCGTTACCAATAGCGGTAACAGTTTTGCCGTCAATAGTTTCGGGAACGTTTATTGAAGTGGTGTGTAAGTTATTGAAACCCGTTATAGTAATAGTGTTATCGCTATTCACTTCATAAGTGTAATTTTCATAAGTTGCTGCGAGTGCAACGGGCGAGAGAATAACAGTTATAGCAACTGCGAGTACAATAGAAAGTATTTTTTTCATAACAAAAACTCCAAAAATAAATAATGTATAAATATTATAATATGCTATCATTATACAACAAATTTTTAAGTTTGTATATATGTAATTTTTAAAAACTAAAATGAAATAAAATACACAAAACTTACATATTTTTGAAAAAACTATTGCAATCTGGGTGAATATAGTGTATAATCCACTCATTCCAAAAAAATATTTAGTGAGGTTTTAAAAATGAAAAAGTTTTTAAAAGTAACAGCAATTGTTCTTGTTATCGCTTTAGTTGGCGTTTTCGCTGCTTGTGGCGGTAACGGTGATGGTGACACAGACGTAAAAGAAACACTTAAAATCGGTGTTCAGACAAACACAACTGGTGACCTTTATTCTTCTTGGGATTTCGGTGACGATGCAGTTGTTCGTTATGACAACGGTGCTCTCGCTGTTGAAGCACTCAAAAACAATAAAGTTGATATCGTTATTATTGATAACGAACCGGCAAAAGCATACGTTGCTGCAAATACAGGTCTTAAAATTCTTGAAACAGAATACACAGAAGAAGATTACGCTATCTGCTTCCAGAAAGGTAACACAGAATTTAAAGATGCAGTAGACGGTGCTCTCAAAGCACTTATTGACGATGGTTCTGTTAAAAAGATTGTTGACAAATACATCAACCCAACTGAAGAAACAGAAGAATTAAAAGGTGTTCCTGTAACTGCAGTTGATACAGACAAACCAAATCTTGTTATGGCAACAAATGCAGAATTCCCACCTTATGAATACATCGATGGTGATATGTATTATGGTATCGACGTTGAAGTAGCACAGATTATTGCTGACAAATTAGGTTATGACCTTGTTATTGAAAACGTTGCTTTCGACTCAATCATTCCAGGCGTTCAGGCTGGTAAATACGATATGGGTATGGCTGGTATGACTGTTACAAAAGATAGACTTGAAAGCGTTGACTTCTCATCATCTTATGCTACTGGTATTCAGGCTATTATCGTAAGAGAAGATAGCAAAATTCAGTCTAAAGATGACCTTGAACCATTCTATCTTCCAGCAGAATAATTAATTCGTTTTTTTCAGGGCGGATTTTATCCGCCCTGTTTTTCCGTGTGAAAGGAGAAAATTAAATGTCAGTATTTATCGCTGAAATTTTGGCGTTTATTGGTGAATACAAAAGAATAATGATAGATGGTGACCGTTATAAATTTATTTTAGATGGTCTTAAAAATACGTTTATTATTACTCTTGGTGCTTTGGCAATAGGTATTGCAATTGGTATTGTTGTTGCGGCAGTTCGTACTTCATTTGACAAAAACAAAGAGTCAATGAAAGTACGTGGTGGTGTAGGTTACTACTCACTTGCATTTTTTAACGCTATTTGCAAATTTTACCTTACTGTAACACGTGGCACACCAGTTGTTGTTCAACTTATGATTTGCTACTTCGTTATTTTCGCTTTAGCAGATGATGGTATTCCAGTTGCAATATTCGCTTTTGGTATTAACTCTGGTGCTTACGTTGCCGAGATTTTCAGAGCAGGTATTATGTCAATCGACCACGGTCAGTTTGAAGCGGGCAGAAGTCTCGGTTTTAACTACTTCCAGACTATGCGTTACATAATAATTCCACAGATGTTCAAAGCAGTTTTACCTACTCTTTGTAACGAGTTTATAGCACTCTTAAAAGAAACTTCTGTTGCGGGTTACGTTGGCGTAACAGATTTAACTAAAGCGGGTAACACAATAGCGGGTAGAATGTTCTCTTATTTCATTCCGCTTCTTACAGTTGCGGCTATTTATCTTGTTATGGTTTTAATTCTTTCTTCATTAGTAGGAAAATTAGAAAGGAGGCTTCGTAAGAGTGAGCGATAATGCATTAATTAAAGTAACAGACCTAAAAAAGCACTATAACGGTGGCGAGGTTAAAGCTCTTGACGGAGTCAACTGTGAAATAGAAAAAGGCGAAGTTGTAGTTGTTATCGGTCCATCTGGTAGCGGTAAATCTACGTTTCTTCGTTCTTTAAATCTTTTAGAAATTCCAACTGGCGGTCAGATTATTTTTAACGGTGCCGATATTACTGCACCTAAAACAAATATAAATAAGCATCGTCAGAAAATGGGTATGGTGTTCCAGCACTTTAATCTTTTTCCTAATATGACAGTTTTAGGTAATATGACAAGTGCACCTATTAAAATTCTTAAAAAGTCAAAAGAAGAAGCAGAAGCAAAAGCACTCGAACTTCTTGACAGAGTTGGTTTAAAAGACAGAGCAGACGCTTACCCAAGTCAACTTTCAGGTGGTCAGAAGCAACGTGTTGCAATTGTTCGTGCTCTTTGTATGGGGCCTGAAGTTATGCTCTTTGACGAGCCTACTTCTGCACTCGACCCCGAAATGGTTGGCGAAGTATTAGAAGTTATGAAAGACCTTGCTTCACAAGGTATGACTATGGTTGTGGTAACTCACGAAATGGGCTTTGCAAAAGAAGTTGGCTCACGAGTTATTTTCTTTGATGAAGGCATAATTCAGGAAGAAGGCACACCAGAAGAAATTTTCCAGAATCCAAAAGGCGAGAGACTTAAAAGTTTCCTTAGTAAAGTGCTTATTTAGGAATTAGGAAATAGGAATTAGGAAGTAGGAAATAGGAATTAGGAATTAGAATAAATATAAGAAATGCATTCTATCATTTAAATTTGGTTTTTAACGCCAACTCTAAATGATAGGATGCATTTAATTTTTTGCGAAGCTCTAATTCCTATTTCCTACTTCCTAATTCCTTGAAAATCCCCTTGATTTATTGTAAGATAAATGGTAAGATTAACTATATTAACAAATGGAATTTGGAGAGTGCTTTCAAAATGAAAAAATCTTTTAAAATAATATCTATTTTACTTGTTTTGTCAATGCTTTTAGCATTTGCATCCTGTAAGCCAGATGATGTAAATGAAGAGCCTACAACAACAGAAAATAACATAGTTTCAACTACTGAAAAGACAGATGATAAAGAAAAGGAAACACTTATAGTAAGTCTTGGTTTTAGTTTTGATTACCCACCTTTTAAATATAAAGACGGTGAGAATTTAGCGGGTATTAACGTTGAATTTATGAAAGCAGTTGCAGATGAACTTAATATGAACGTTGAGTTTATTGAAGTGGATGCCCTTAGCAGTCATTATAACCCAAAGAATTATGACGTTTTAGTAAATCGCACTGAAGATAATATTGAAAACGGAAAACTTTCACAAGTTTACGTTAAAGACGTTCAATCTGTTATTGTAAAAGCAAGTACAGATTATAATCTTTACGACGATTTTTATACGAGTTTTGATGGTGCGGGTTATCCAAAAAGTGTAAAGTCTGGTATTACAATCGGCGTAATAAAATCTTCAACAGGCGATATTTTTGCTTCTGCACCACTTAACGAGTGGGGATTTGGTCAAGATAACGTAAACGAATACACAACAAACAGTGAGTTGGTTAACGCTCTTAAAAATGACGATATTACCGCTATTGTAATTGACGATGCACTTGCAAGAAATATTGTAGATAAAGTAAGTGGGTTTAAAATTCTCGATTCAACGTTTTACAGTGCTGAATACAAGGCGGCAGTTGTAAGTGAAGACAGTGAAAAACAAACTGCAATTCTTAATGCAATAAACGAGTTAATTAATGATGGTACTGCACAAAGTATTGTTGATAAATATATGGAGTATTAATTATGGATTTCGAGAAAGCACAGAAAAAAGCAAAAGAATTAGTTTCAAAAATGACTGCAGAAGAAAAAATGAGCCAACTTCTCTATAATTCTCCTGCTATTGAAAGACTTAATATAAATGAATATAACTGGTGGAACGAAGCATCTCACGGTATTGCGAGAGCTGGTGTTGCAACAGTTTTTCCACACGCTATTGGTATGGCGGCTACATTTGATAAAAATCTTGTAAATACAGTTGCAGATGCTATTTCAACAGAAGCAAGAGCAAAATATAACAAGAGCATTGAGTTTGGTGACAGAGATATTTATAAAGGACTTACATACTGGGCACCAAATATCAATATTTTCAGAGACCCACGCTGGGGCAGAGGTCAGGAAACTTTCGGTGAAGACCCATACTTAACTTCACAATTAGCAGTAGAATTCATAAATGGTATTCAAGGTGACGGAGAATTTTATAAAGCAACTGCTTGTGCTAAACATTTTGCAGTTCACTCTGGTCCTGAAAAGACACGCCACGGCTTTGATGCTATTGCAAGTA
>JAZNCY010000288.1:0-2828 GCA_045587825.1 Acutalibacteraceae bacterium | reverse complement strand
ACCACTTATGAACGAAAAAGAAGCAAGAAACAAAATCGATGCACTTGGCATTGAAGTTAAGAACGTACTCAGGGTGTTAGATTACTAAGGAATTAAAAATTAAGAATTAAAAATTAAAAATTGAGGGGCTACGCCGTAATTATAATTGTTAATCATACAAATTCAGTTATAGTTTCATTCATTATGCCTCAAAATCTCAATTTTTAATAATTAATTCGGGTAGAGGAGAAAGAAATGAGTAACCCTGTAAAAGAAAAAAGTTTCAATTTCTCTATAAGAATAGTCAAATTATACAAGTATCTAACTGAAGAAAAATCAGAATATATTTTATCAAAGCAGTTATTAAAAAGTGGTACAAGTATAGGTGCAAATGTTTCTGAATCTCAGGCTGCCCAAAGCAACTCAGATTTTGTATCAAAAATGCACATAGCTTTTAAAGAAGCATTAGAAACTAAATACTGGATAGAGTTACTTGTAGCAACTGATTACTTAACTAAGGAACAAGGTTTTTCAATGTTAAAAGATTGCGAAGAATTAGCTAATCTTTTAGCGAGTATAATAAAAACTTCAAAAACTAAAAATGAGAGTTCAAATTAAATAATATTAAGAATCACTAAAATAGCCGACCGCAGGTCCCACAATTTTTAATTTTTGATTTTTCATTTTTAATTATAATTCCTAACTTCTGCAAGGAGATGCACATCATGTCATACTGTCCTCATTGTTTTAAAACGTTACATTTCTGGGATGTTAAAGCAGAGTGCCCACATTGTGGCACAAACATACCAAACTACGATTGGGAAAATATGTTAGAGCGTGATGCAAAAAAGGCTGAAGAAGCATGGAAAGGGTTCAGAACTTTTACCAAGAACTTTAAAAGTGCTCTTTTTGGCAACAAGTTAAGAATTATAAGATTTATTTTCACTTTTGTTCCATTAGTTGTACTTGTTTTACCAGTTGCATCTTACATATTTAATTTGCCATTTTTAAGCGAAGAAACAAGCAAGATTACGCTTTTAGATTTCACCTTAAACAACCTTCTTAATATAAACTGGGGTTCAATGATTAACTTAGTTAAGTTAGATGAATTAGGTATAAGCTTCGCATTTATATTTATTGCACTTTTGCTTTTATATTTAGCAGTTGTGTTTGGCGTTTTAAACTTCGTTTGTATTTTAGCGTGTGCTTCATCACTTAAAGCAACAATTAACTGTGTGCTTTGTGCTGGCTCTGCACTTTGCTTTATACTATCCCCTGTTCTTTACAGTATTGCACTTAACAACTTAGGTTCAATGGAGCTCGGGATTTTCACTGGTGACATTCACTTTGGAATTATAGTTGGTGTAATTCTTTTCACATTTAATTTCGTTCTTAATTTTATAACTAATAAAAGTATGAAAAAAGAGAGAACCAAGACCTTATGAGTCTTGGTTCTTTTCAGTTTCGTTATTTTCTAATATCTCATTTAATTCATCCATTGTAATTTCGTTCTTCTGGCGTTTTTTTCTAACATAGCCATTCCTTGAAAACATTGCAGGAAAAAGACCTGTAATTGCCATAGCGGGAACTGAAATATAAAAAATACTATCTTTAAAAAGCAAATAGTACATATAAGACGGGGCATTAACGAGAAGATAAAAGTTTTGTAATTCTGGTTTAAAAACAGCCACAACGCCTAAAACAGAAAGTAATGAGAATATAACCCACACAGTAGTTATATAAAACTTTTTATTTGCAAAGCGTGTGAAAATACGCCCCGAAATGTAGTAGCAGACAGGTGCCAATAAAAACATAAACACCATAACTATTATTTTAAGAACACCTTTTAAATCGCCCCAAAGGTAAACGCCATCTAAAAAACAGATTTTGTTATATATAAAGCAAAGCAATGCGTGAACACCTAAAACAAAGGCAATAGAAAAGGCGTTTAATGTAATTTTTTTCTTCAAAACATTCACCTTTTTTAATTAGTGACGATATACTACCATATATTGCTATGTTTTTCAAGTCGAAAATTGTAAATTAGGAAATAGGGCTTCGCTAAAAATAAAATCACCTTATCATTTAAAGTTGATTTACATACCAACCAAAAATGATAAGGCAATTTAAAATTCACAAAACTACTTCCTAATTCCTACTTCCTAATTCCTATTTAATACTAAAATAAAACTCCACTCCATCATTTACATTCACACAGCCATAATTCGCCTTATGTAAATCAAGAATTTTTGCTGAAACTGCAAGACCTACACCGCTTGATTTGTCACGGTCAGTTCTTGATTTATCTGTTTTATAAAGCACAGACCAGATTTCGTCCTTTTCGTCTTCTGGTATTGTTGAACCTGAGTTATAAACAGTAAGATTCACAACACCCAAATTTTCAGTTAATGAAACCTTTACTTCTCCACAATTTTCTGTATGCTTTATGGTGTTCGAAAGCATATTATCGATAACAAGCTTTATTAAAGTTTTATCACACTTAACATTTGTATTTTCTTTAATATCTAACGTTAATACTTTCTCATGAAGTTCAAATTGTGGCTTATATTCGTGAACCGCTTCTTTTACAACCTCGCCTAAATCTACTTTTTCCAATGTTATATTATTAAGTTCCGTAATTCTGTTATATTGAAGCATATCAGTTACAAGTTTATTCATTTTCAAAGCTTCATCGTGAATTGATTTTATGTAAGCTTCGTTCTTTTCAGGTGAAATATTCTCTATTATACATTCCGACTGATTCTGAATAATCGCAATAGGTGTTTTCATTTCGTGTGTAATTGCAGAAATGAATGCCCTTTTTGAATCTTCAAAAGCTTTGTTTTTAT
>JAZNCY010000287.1:0-2829 GCA_045587825.1 Acutalibacteraceae bacterium | reverse complement strand
TGCACGTGAAGATGTGTAAACGTAGTAATTTCAACTCCTGTTTCTAATTACCAATTAATTATATATTAAAAGTTTTGGGGTGTCAACTTAATATACACTCACCCTAATTGTTAATTAATTATTATTTTTTTCAAAATGTAATGACAACTGAGGAAATTTGTGGTATTATTATACGGTATATATTTACAACTTATTATGGAGAAAGAGAAATGAAGAGATATTCAAGTTTTATTAAATTAACAGCTTTGGTTCTTATGGTTATCATATCTTGCTCAGGTTGTGGTTTGCTCGGTATGATGGGTTCTCTTAATAATGTGAACGGAACTGTTCAACCTACTACCCCACCAGCAAATGACGTTATTTACGTTGACCCTAATGCTAATGAATACGTTACAAATTCTGCTGTTATTGTTAACCCTGACAACACAACAACTACTGGTGTAAATAACACTACGACTACTGCACAGAGCAATAGCCAGGGTAGCTCAGACTCTACAACTAAACCTATAACAACTGTTACCCCGACAGAAACAACTACTATTAACACTTTTGAAGATGGCGATTATTTAGCTAATATTCAAGATGTTCTCTTTAAAGAAAAAGACGAAAACAAAGCAAGAGACATTCTTGTTGCAGCCGGTTTTGACTACGACCCTGTACAAGACGTTTATTTCACTCAGTTAGATTCGTGGCAGAGAAACTTTGGTTTTAACAGTGTTTATGACACTGCCGCACCTATGGTTGGTATGGTTTATTCAACTGCCAAAATTTATTTTACATACGACGACAAAGACTGGATGATGGAAATCTGGAAAGGTCAGTATGGTATTACAGCTGGTGCTGAAATAGGTTTTTATAACAAACCTACTGACAGAGTTATGGAGCACTATGACTGTGTTACTGATGAAGAAATGCTCACAATGTCATTTGATTTTTATAACATGGATGAGTTTGTATTTTCACGTGGACCTGAAAAGCATTGGTGGCTCACAGGCTTTAAATTCTTACATGTTGGTATTCCACAATTCATTGATATGGATATGACCATTGAATTTCCTAACAGAAAAATGGCTAACGCTTTTGAAAAAGGTTTAAAAGAAGAACAAAAAAAGCAAATTACAGACCCAATCAAATACACAAGAAAAGGCGATACATTTAATATTAAGTGGTAAAATTATGAAAAACGAAGTTAAATTTGCAATTATAGCAGACCCACATTATTACTCTGAAAAGCTTGGTAACTCAGGCTTTGCTTACACTATGAGGGCTAACTCTGACCAAAAGATGTTAGCTCATTCAAGAGCTTTGATTATGGCTGCTTTTGAAGAAATAAAAAATTCTGATGCAGAGTTTTTACTTATTGCAGGTGACTTAACAAACGAAGGTGAGCGTGTTTCTCATGAAGAAATGCGCCACCTTCTTTATGATTTTCAAAAGACTAAGCCTGTATATGTAATTACTGCAACTCACGACTGGTGCTCGAGTGGTAAACCAAAAAGATTTGAAGGCAACAGATTTTACACAGATGTTGAAACGTTGAAACCAGGAGAGTTAAGGGATTATTACAAAGACTTTGGTCCAACTGAAGCCGTTTCTGAATTCTTTACACATCAGAATAAATCATCATACGTTATAAGACCCGTTGACGGCGTTTCTGTTTTCTGCCTTGATGATGACCAGGACGGCAAAGGTAACTCAGGCTACAGTGAAGAACACTTTAATTGGATAAAACAAGAAGCAGAAAAAGCACTTGAGCGTGGTGACAAAATTTTTGGTATGCAACACCACCATATGCTTTTAACTGAATTTGACAGAGTAATTAACGGCAAAGGCTCTGTTGAAAGAAAAGAAAAATTATGCAGAGATTTTGCTGATATCGGGCTTTCTATAATGTTCACAGGGCACTCACATATGCAACATATAAGAAGAATCGAAAATGAAAATCGTAATCATTTTTATGAATTTAACGTTGCTTCTGTTTGTGGCTACCCTGCTCCGATTGTTTACTGCACACTCACAGATGATGGTATTGACACCAAAACAGAACATCTTAAGAAGTACGTATATAATGGCACCGAATACACAAACGACCATTTAAAAGCACACGCTACGTTTTTATTTGAAAACGTTCTTAATTCTGCTAAGAAAAACAGTAAAATTGAATTTATAACCTTGCTTACTGCTATTGGTATTCCAGGTAAAAAAGCTAAAAAGTTATGGTTACTCGCAGGGGATTTATTAAAACTTATAAATTCACTTTCTGTTTACCACACAGCAAAAATCTTCAACTTCTTCACGTTTGGCAAAGCGATAAACAAAACTGATGCGAAACAACTTAAAGACGTTCAGTTGACAGATATGATTTTCTCAGCTTTCCATTCCATTTTAGATGGCTCTATTGTAAAACATCCTGTCGGTACACCTTATTATAACGTGTTTACACGTGCTCTTTCTTTACCACTTAAGATAGTTACAAAACTCAGAATAAAAAATAAAAGCATCATAAGAATTCTTACTCATATAGAAAAAGCCAGTCACGAGATTATGACTGGTGGAGAGATTGATGCTAATGAAGCAAAGCTTAGTTTTAAGGAATTAGGAAATAGAAATTAGGAATCGGATAAAATAAAATGCATTCTATCATTTATTGTTTATCATCAAAACTTAAAATGATAGAATGCATTATTTTTATAAAAACTAATTCCTATTTCTTAATTCCTATTTCCTGAATTTTTTAATCTTTAAAAAATTCTTTCACACTACCAGTAACACCTGCAAGGCTTTGGAGGTCTGATGGAACAATAATCTTTGTTGCTTTGCCGTCTGCAG
>JAZNCY010000286.1:0-15377 GCA_045587825.1 Acutalibacteraceae bacterium | reverse complement strand
TCTTCCTAAGACCGCTTGGCCTCCCGACTTCCTTAAATGGCGGTGTTTCGGCTCTTTTGCCCGATTTGCCTTTGAAAGGCGATAGCCTGTCTGCAGTCAAATACGAACAAAATATCTCGAAATCCCGTTCATTTAAGGTCGGAGAATTTTGTGATAAAGTATTTTTCACACAGATAAGGCGAAAACGCAGTAAATCCTTTTGGATTTACGAGTATTTTAACGAAATATGTGGGGAAAAGACTATCCCAAAATCTGATTCGGATACACTTTACCCACTCTAAGTTTGCTTGAAGGGTGTGATAATTGGTGGCTAAGAATCTTGATGTAGTTTTATTAACCGACTACTACGGCGAAATGTTAACTGAAAATCAAAGAAAATTCATCGATTATTACTATAACGATGACCTTTCACTTTCAGAAATTGCTGAAAATGAAGGTATTACCCGTCAAGGCGTTCGTGATGCTATTAAAAGAGCTGAAACACAACTTTTCGATATGGAAAAGAAGTTAGGCATAGCAGAAAGAGCAAAGCGCACTAAGGATAGCTTACTTGCTATTGAACAATGTGCTGACCAGATTAGCGAATTCAATATGAATTCTGCTTTATCAAAAGAAATTAACGATGCAATTATAAGAATTAAATCTGTTATTTCATCTTTTGAATAATCTTTTTACATATATGATTTTAAAGGAGTGAACACTCGGTGGCTTTTGAAGGTCTTTCAGATAAATTAGAATCTGCGTTTAAAAAGTTGAAAAGTAAAGGTAGTCTTACTGAAAGTGATGTTCGTGAAGCAATGCGAGAAGTTCGACTTGCTCTTTTAGAAGCTGACGTAAACTACAAGGTTGCAAAAGATTTTACAAATACTGTTACCGAACGTGCTATTGGTGCAAAGGTTATGGAAAGCCTTACCCCAGCACAGATGGTTATTAAAATAGTAAACGAAGAGTTAACTGCTCTTATGGGTGGTACTCAGTCAAGAATTGCTTCTGCACCACACCCACCAACAGTTGTTATGATGTGTGGTTTACAGGGTTCTGGTAAAACAACTCACAGTGCAAAAATTGCTTTAAAGCTTAAGGAACAAGGTCACAGACCATTACTTGTTGCTTGTGATATTTATCGTCCTGCGGCTATTAAGCAGTTACAGGTTGTTGGTGAGCAGATTGGTGTTCCTGTGTTTGAAATGGGCACAGAAAATCCTGTTAAAATCGCAACTGAGGCAATTAAACTTGCAAAAGACCAGGGTTATGACTATGTATTCCTTGATACAGCTGGTCGTCTTCATATTGATGAAGAGCTTATGCAAGAGCTTAAAAATGTTAAATCAGCAGTTAAGCCACACGAAATATTACTTGTTATCGACTCAATGCTCGGTCAGGATGCTGTTACAGTTGCTTCTACCTTTAATGAAGCACTCGGTATTGATGGTCTTGTTTTAACAAAGCTTGATGGTGATACAAGAGGCGGTGCTGCTCTTTCAGCAAGAGCTGTTACTGGTAAACCAATTAAATTCGTTGGTGTTGGTGAAAAGCTTCAGGACCTTGACGTTTTCCACCCTGAAAGAATGGCAAGCCGTATTTTAGGTATGGGCGATATGCTTTCACTCATTGAAAAGGCTGAACAGACTTTAAATGATAAAAAAGCAGAACAGCTTGAGAAAAAATTGCGTGAGAATAAGCTCGATTTAAACGATATGCTTATGCAATTTGAAGAAATGAAAAAAATGGGACCAATGAAAGAGATTCTTTCAATGATTCCTGGTGTTGGTAAAAAGCTTAAGGATACTGACGTTGATGATAAACAGGTTGATTACACAATGGCAATTATACGTTCAATGACAATGAAAGAACGTGAAAATCCAGATATAATCAATCCATCAAGAAAAAGAAGAATTGCCGCTGGTTGTGGCTTAAAGGTTGAAGATGTCAACCGTCTTCTTAATCAATATCGTCAGATTCAGAAGGTTTACAAACAACTCAATGGCGCTGGGTCAAAGAAAATGATGAAGCGTATGCAAAGAATGGGTGGTATGCAAGGTATGGGCGGTATGCCTGGAATGCCTAATTTCCCAATGTAGTGTGAAAAGAGTTATCCTAAACTTGTTGTAAATAAGCGAGAGCTATTTATATAATTAATTAATAATTTTTAATTCGGAGGTAATTAAAATGTCAGTAAAAATTCGTCTTCGCCGTATGGGCGCAAAAAAAGCACCTTTCTATCGTGTAGTAGTTGCAGATTCACGTTACCCACGTGACGGTAGATTCATTGAAGAAGTTGGTTACTATAACCCACTTACAGAGCCTGCAGAAATCAAACTTGATGCAGAAAAAATCGAAAAATGGATTGCTAACGGTGCTCAACCAACTGATACAGTTCGTGCACTTCTCAAAAAACAAGACATCATTAAATAATTAAAAGGTGATATCAATGAAAGACTTGCTCGTAACAGTCGTACAGGGTCTTGTAGAGACTCCCGACGCAGTCGAGGTCACAGTTGACGAACCCAACGAAGAGGGCATCGTTGTTTATCATCTTCACGTAGCGGCTGAAGATATGGGCCGTGTTATAGGCAAACAGGGCAGAATTGCAAAAGCTATTCGTACAGTTAAGCGCGCTGCTGCTGTTCGCAAGGATGAAAAAATACAAGTAGACATCGACTAAACTTGAAATCTGTTTTAGCGCAGACCAAAAAGTCTGAAACTTTTTAGTTTCAGACTTTTTTAGTCATTTTTTTTAGCCACTTGTCGTACCTTTGTACGCCTACGGACTAAAGAAAATGATTTCTGCATCAAAAACATAATTCAAATTTGCTTTAAAGGTTTTGTTATGATAAAAGAATATCTCGAAATAGGTCAGATTGTTTCTACTCACGGAATTCGTGGTGAAGTAAGAATTAACCCGTGGTGTAACGGACCTGAATTTGTGAAAAAATTTAAGACTTTATATAAAGATGCGAACGGTAAAGACTTTTTTAAAGTTGTTTCTTGCCGTCCGCATAAAAACGTTGCTATAGCTAAATTAGAAGGCATTGATACTGTAGAAATGGCTGAGAAGTTAAAAAATACAGTGCTCTTTATTAAAAGAGAGGATGCACATCTTCCAGATGGCGAGTGGTTCATAAGCGAGCTTTTGGGCTGTAAGGTAATTGATAACGAAAACAATGAAATTTGCTACGGTGAAATTACAGATGTTGCAGAAACTGGCGCAAATGACGTGTGGTATGTTAAAACACCATCAGGTGAAGAAGTGCTTATCCCAGCTATACCAGATGTTATTGTAAAATGTGACGTAGCAAATGAGAAAATATATATTAACGCTTTAAGGGGGCTTTTCAGTGAGGATTGATATTTTAACTCTTTTCCCCGAAATGTGTGAAGCGGTAATGAGTGAAAGTATTATAGGCAGAGCACGTAAAAAAGGTGCGGTCGAAATGAATTTTCACCAGATTCGTGAATTTGCAGTAAATAAGCATAATCAGGTTGACGACACGCCTTATGGTGGTGGCGAGGGTATGCTTATGATGGCACAGCCTATATATGATTGTTTTCAAAAAGTTTGTAACGAAACAAAAGAAAGACCGCATTTTATTTATATGTCACCAGTTGGTAAAACACTTACTCAGGAAAGAGTCAAGGAATTGTCACAAATGCACAATATTGCAATTCTTTGTGGCAGATATGAGGGTGTTGACCAGCGAGTGATTGACGAAATTGTTGACGAAGAAATTTCTATTGGTGATTACGTTGTAACAGGTGGCGAGTTACCTGCTATGATTTTAGCAGATGCTGTGTCACGTATGCTACCAGGTGTGCTTTCTGATGAACAAGGGTTTATTGGGGAAAGTCATTATTCCTCACTCTTAGAGCATCCACAATATACAAAGCCTGCCATTTGGCACGAAAGAGAAGTGCCAGAGGTACTCAGTTCTGGTCATCACGCTAAAATTGAAGAATGGAAACGTGAACAATCTTTAGAAAGAACTTTTTTGAGAAGACCTGAGCTTTTAGAAAAAGCAGAGCTTAGTGAAAATGATAAAAAAGTTTTAGCAAAAATTCGTGAAAACCATAATATGAAGTAGGCATTTTACTGCATAATATATAGTGTAAAATGAAGTGCCCATGTGGTGAACCTTCATTCAATAACTTGTTGATGTTTGATAGAAGTGCTCGAAAATTGTAGTAAATATGCACAAATCAAAAACTTTAAAAATGGTGTGGTTTAGCATTCCATATGAACTTTCAAAAATCCGTTGACTTTAGGCGATTTAGTGTTATAATAATCACAGTTAAGGAAACTTAACAGAAATCCCCTGTACCTGAATTTTTCCACAAAATGTTGTGTGACGAGTTCGAGCGTACAACCAAATATTCGAATAGTAATTTTGACAAAATATTAGAATTTAGGAGTAAATTGATATGTTCGTAAAAGATGTTACAGTTCAAAATCAGGTAGGTCTTCACGCTCGTCCGGCTACATTTTTTATTCAAAAAGCAAATGAATTCAAATCATCAATCTGGCTTGAGAAAGAAGAAAGAAGAGTAAATGCAAAAAGTCTTCTTGGCGTTCTCTCTCTCGGCATTATGGGTGGTACAGATATCCGCATCATCGCTGGTGGTGTAGATGAAGAACAAGCTGTTACTGCACTTGCTGCATTGGTTGACAGCGGTTTCCAAGAATAATTTTAAAAGTTCGCCGATTTTGGCGCAGAACAAAAAGCCTGTAACTTTTGAGTTACAGGCTTTTTTAGTTAATTTTTTACCCGCTTGACGTACCTGTGTACGCCTACGGGGTAAAGAAATTAACTTCTGCATCCAAACTTAGCGAACTTTTTGCTCTCATATAGTGCTTTAGTTCCTTTGATTGTTTTTATAGATTTTGTTAGTCATCTACTTCGACAATTTCATAATCAGGATCTTCGAAATCATCTTCGTTATAATCATGGTCGCCAGGGTTTGACATGTGAAGTATTTCGGCACCTTCTCTTGAACAAGAGCAAAGATATGATGCATATTCTTCTGCAGCTTCTTCTGTATCAAAGATATCGTCTTCTTCTTCGCCATCAAAAATGATTTTGAATTTACTCATAATTCTTCCACCTCCATCATTTTATTTTGTTTGTTGAATTCTTCGTAGTTTTTTAGAGCTTTTTCAATTTCAATAGCTTTATTTTCTAACAATTGTTTTTGCTCTTTTGCTAATTTTTGCTTTTGATAAGCAGTTGTAAGTAATACCCCTGCTATACATAGTGCAATTGAAGTTGGTGCCCAAACTTTACTTGAGTTTATAACACCTTGGTTAATGTAGAACCTTTTAAATGCTTCGAGACCACCTAATTCAGCAATTTCAGATGAAGCTTTTGCATATTCCCAATTTATTGACATACTTAGTCACTCCTTTATTCAGAATTAATAGTCGCTTTTTAAACGTTCTGCAAACTGCTCTTTTGTTTCGTTTTCATCGTAGAGATATTTCTCAATTGTAGATTCTCTAACGCGACCTTCGTTAACATCTTTTAATGTATCTTTTGCCGCTTCTTCTCCGAACATTTCTAAGATTTTGCAGAAATTAACTGCATCAAGTTTGTTTTTTGCCATAATGTAATTCCTCCTGATTAAAAACTGAATTTTTTGTTTTCTTTGCGAATTGTTCCTACAAGTTTATCTTTTCTGGTTTTTCTACCATTTTTGTTGCGGATTGTACCAGTTGGTAAACCACATTTCTTTTCTAAACTCCCTACAGTACAATCACTTCTTGTTTTTCTAATCACATTAAAACTCCTTTGCTTTTTGTTTTAGTAAGTTGTTTCTTACTATGGTTCTATTGTATCGTAGTATTACAAAATAATATATAATTAAGTTAACAAATTAAATACTGCTAAATTCATTAGTTTAGCAAAATACCTTAATCAGATATTGATATTGTTATAATTTATACTGCTGTGGCAGCGTTTGCAGTGGCATATCTGCGATTTCTTATCAACAATATAGATGCAAGATTTTTAAACCAATTTGTCTGCATTTGTGCTTTTGATGATTCGGCAAGTTCTAATTTTGCTGCGAGTAGAGCAAAATTTTTCTTTGCCGCTTCTGTGTCTAATTCCATTGGAAATGTCGCACTTGATGAAAGTTTATTGAGAGCTTCGCTCATTATGTATAAGTCATTAGTTCTGAGATAAATAGGCGCATTCCAATTCTCGATAATTGTGGCTAACTGATTTGAAAAACAGGTTTGTAACTGTTTACATTTATTTTGTATTTCTGCTTTTGTGTTAGTAAATACAACGATTTTAAAAATTTGGAGACCACTATAACCAAGTTTGTCGAGTTCGTTTCTTAATAACGCTTCTTTTATTCGCATTTTTTCGGCAATATTTGAATCAAATTGTTGGCGTTCGTCGGTTACTCTAAAAAACAAACCGTCTCTATCAATAAAGATGTTTTTCTTGGTGTTTTTTACTTCGATAATAAAAGCACCTTTTTGTGTAAATACAACTGTGTCGATTTCACTTCGAGTAGTTTCGTTTTGGAGTTCAATGTTTTTAGAAATTGTGTTTTTAATTTTTAAAGTTTCTAAATTTCTTAATACAATTTCTTCACCACGATTACCGGAAATTTCAGCTTTGATTTTGTTGTTCGCTTTTTTACAATCAATGATAAATTTTTCTAATTCACTATTTGCAATATTTTTATGTTCTGCGTTAAGTTTTTTGTAATGCTCAATTGCATCCCAAAAGCGAAGCGTGTTTTTTTCTTTGGTAGTATCGCTAAAAGCAATGTTTACAACTTCTTGCTGATATGAAAGTAATTCGGGAAGAATTTCGCTTTTGTGATACAAATCCTTTTTGAAACTGTTAATACTTTCATAAATTTGATTCTGTCTTTCTTGAATGTTCATAATACATTCTCCTTTTATATTTTTTAGCAAGTTCTCTTGCTATGATTCCATTGTAAATGTTCTTCTAAACTTTTTATATAACAAGTTCGGTAAAATAATGGGTTCTATTTTTACTGTTTTAGTAAGTTTTATTTTTCTTGCTTTTTTTAATGGTATCTTTTTCAGTAGCATTCTTAATACCGATTTTATTAGCATATTCTGGGTCATTTTTAATTTTTTCATTTAATTTGAGTGTTAAAATTCTTTGTCTTACAGTCATAATAATCATCCTTTTAATAATTTACTGATTTGCTTCGTATATATCGTAATACATAAGTAAAAAAAGAAAAATGATAAAGTTGGTAAAATACAGATTGTTATTTTCACTATTTCAGCAAAAAAATAAGCGCTTCGCAAAATGCGAAACGCTTTTGATATTCATTATTTATTTCCCGTTGTTACGCAATTTCATTTTTTCACACCATAATTGAAGTGCTTCAACTGTCATAGAGATGTGCTCAAGTTCTTCATATAACTTGTCAAAATCTTCTGCTTCATCAGCAGATACTTCACCATCTTCCAGTATTTCCATAAGTCTGATTTTATTGTGATTTACGTTTTTTAATGATACTGCCATATTAACAAGAATTTCGTGCACATTGTCTTTGTATATAACTTCCGGAGCATCAATTTTGCCTATTTCACATTCATGACAACAGTAATAATTGCGAAGCTCAGGTTCATTATATCTTTTAGCCATAGCAACAACATCGGCGGGTTGAACAGTAACTGTACCGTCTTCAATTTTTACTAATCTATATTCTGCAATTCCATCCATACCGGGAAATTCAGGATTGCCAGGAATATTTTTTACTGCGGCAGCACGACTAAGTCCTAACTTTTCTCTTGTTATTTGATAAATGTTTTTATTTTCTTTTATAGATGCTTTTCCCATAAGTATCTCCTTGCGTTTAAATTATAATATCTGCTGCCAATCTCTGCGATTGTAAAGAATTCTAAAAATATGTACAGTTTTACGTTCTTCATCAACAACATAAAAAGCGATATAATTTTCAATTAACAACATTCTTACCCCTATAGAGCGATAAGGTTCTTCGTTTACAATTTTGTGTCGGTGTGGCATATTTTTAAGATTTGAAAACTTTTCTTTTATTTCATTATAAAGTTTTTTAGCAATAGTAGGTTCGTGAAGCGTATTACTGATATATGAAAGTATGTCATTTAAGTCATTTTCGGCAGTTCGCTCAATTACTATTTTATATGTTGTCAAAATTGAACTTCCTTTCTATATCCGAAAATACATCTTCCATAGGACGATTATCATTGTTTTTGACAGCGTATAAACCTTCGTCTAAAAGTTTGTGTAATTCGGCTTTACCACAAAGTCTTTCGTATTCAGCATTGGAGAGTACAACCAAATCACCCGTTCCGTTTTTAGTAATGAAAACAGGTTCATTAAATTTATTGCAAAAATCAGAGATTTCATTATATTTGTTTCTTAAATCAGAACTTGGTCTAATTGATGCCATAAAACCACTCCTTTTAATTTTCTATCAAAATTTTATCATAATATTGATATATAGTCAATATGTTTTATTTTTATATCTTTATTTTTCCTTAAAACTATTGTATAATACTAATATAAATTTCGAAAGCAGGTGAGAATAATGCAAGACCAGAGATTAAAAAGATTAAAAGACAAAGCAAATAAATTGCCACTTAGTCCTGGTGTTTATATAATGCGTGATTCTCACAAAGAGATTATTTATATCGGCAAAGCGAAGGCTTTGAAAAATCGTGTTACGCAGTATTTTGGTTCACAAGAAAAGCATTTGCCAAAGGTACGCAAAATGGTTGAGAACGTGCAGGATTTTGATTACATTCTTACCGACAGTGAATTTGAAGCACTCGTTTTAGAGTGTAGCTTAATAAAACAGAATATGCCCAAATACAACATTCTTTTAAAGGATGATAAGGGTTATAGCTATATTAAAATCACCAAAAGACCGTGGCGTAATATTAAAGCTGTGTTTCAAAAGGCTGATGATGGTGCTGAGTATTTAGGTCCATATACAGCGGGGTATTCTGTAAAAAATGCAGTCGATGAAGCAAAGAAAATTTATAAATTACCTACCTGCAACAAGGTGTTCCCACGAGATATTAAAAAAGAACGTCCGTGTCTTAATGCTCACCTTGATTTGTGTTGTGCCGTGTGTGCTGGTAAAATAAGCGAAAGTGAATATGACGAAAGAGTAACTGAAGCAATTGAATTTTTAAAATTAGGCACACAAGATACTGTCCGCAAATTAAAACAAGAAATGGAAAAAGCGTCAGAAGAATTAAACTTTGAAAAGGCTGCTAAGCTTCGTGACACTATAAGGGGTATTGAAAAAGTTAAGTCAAAGCAAAAGGTTGTTTCTTCAACTTATAAAGAGCAGGATGTTTTTGCACTCAGTGTTGTTGAAAATAAAGTTTGTATTGCAGTTCTTCGTTTTTCTGACAATCAGCTCTCAGATACAGAGCATTTTATATTTGAAGAAAACGGAACTCCCGAAAATATGAGAGCGGAGTTTTTAACTTCTTACTACTCTTTAAACAGAACAATTCCACCACGAATTGAAATTGATGGTGAGGTTGAGGGAATAGAAGATATTGAAAAATGGCTTTCTGAAAAACGAAACACAAATGTACAGATTGTAATTCCACAAAAAGGCGACCAGTTAAAGCTTATTACAATGTGTAAAAATAACGCCACCCAAAAGCTTTTAGAAAAGCTTTCAAGTAGCGAAAAGACTAAAAATGCACTTGAAGAATTAGCACTTATGCTTGGTATGAAAAACATACCACAGTATATTGAATCTTACGATATTTCTCACACCGCTGGTAGCGACAACGTTGCTGGTATGGTAGTTTTTAAAGATGGCAGACCATATAAAAAGGCATACAGGCGTTTTGCTATAAAAGGCTTCGTGGGGCAAGATGACTACGCTTCTATGGAAGAAGTTTTAAGGCGTCGCTTTACTGAATATTACAATCATAAAGATAGTAACGAAGAATATGGATTTGGTAAATTACCTGATTTGATTTTACTTGACGGTGGCAAAGGTCAGGTCAATGCTGTTCTGCCACTTTTAAAAGAATTTGATTTAGATATACCAGTTTTTGGTATGGTAAAAGATAACAAGCACCGCACCTCTGCAATTTCTACAAGTGGTGGCAGAATCGAGTTCAATTCTAAAAGAAAAGCATTTTCTCTTGTAACTCAGATTCAGGACGAAGTCCACCGTTTTTCAGTTGAATATCACCGTAAAAAGCATACAAAATCTGCTTTGGAAAACTCGCTTACACAAATCAAAGGAATAGGTGAGAAAAAGGCAAAAAATCTTATTGTGAAATTCAGAACAATTGATAATATAAGAAATGCAAGTGTTGAAGAATTAGAAAAAGTGCAAGGTGTTTCAAAAGTAGATGCGGTTGAAATTTATACGACTTTTCACGGAGAATAGTTTCGCTTCGCTCAAATGCAGAATTCAGAATGCAAAATGCAGAATTTTGGAAACGCTTCGCGTTTGATTGTAATTATTTGAGTGGGAATTGCATTTTTTATTAAAAATTTAAAAATATTGATAGTTCAGAGAAAAGGTTTAATTATGTCAAAAGTAGAATTAACAAATATGATTATGATACAAAATCCTGAAACTGGGGAGGTTGTAGTGCAAAGACGTGTAAAATACTGGTGTGGCTGTACTTTCCCTGGTGGTCACGTTGAAAATGGCGAGAGTATTTATGACAGTGCAGTAAGAGAAGCAAAAGAAGAAACAGGCTTGACTGTAAGAAATTTAAAATACTGCGGTATGATGCACTGGCATAACACTGACACCAATGACAAATATTTTGTTCACTTTTATAAAACAACCGATTTTGAGGGCGAATTGATAGACAAAACCGATGAGGGCGAAGTTTTCTTTGCGAGTATTGAAGATTTAAAGAAAATGGAGCTTTCACCAAATTTCAGTGAATATCTTAAAATGTTTTTAAGTGACGAGTATTTTGAGATTTTCTGTAATTGGAATGAAGAAATGAAAAAAGACGGAGAGCCGGCGTGGAGCTTTCAGCTCCACTGAATTAAGAATTAAGAATTAAGAATTTTGGAAACGCTTCGCGTTTGATTATAATTATTTTGAATAAAGATAATATTATTTTTGACTTGAAAATTTATTGTGAACCCTAAATGATGGGATTTAGTTGTTTTTATAATATATAATTGCCGACCGCAGGTCCCATAATTCTTAATTTTTCATTTTTAATTTTTAATTAAAAATGTAGATTCCACTCAAATTCGCTTTACGGGGGATGTGAATTCGGAGTGGATTTTTTTAAAATTAAACTATAAGGTGACGGAAGCCGAACACCGTAGACCTTAAATTTTGGGGGTGCTTTAATGAACCAACAAGCAACAGGGAATTTTATTGCCTTGAAGCGAAGAGAGAAAAATTTAACACAAGAACAACTTGCAGAAAAAATCGGAGTGAGCAACAAAACAATTTCTAAGTGGGAAAACGGCAAGTGTATGCCCGATTACGCCGTTGTAGAAATTCTTTGTAATGAGCTTGATATTTCGGTTTCTGAGCTTTTAGATGGTGAAGAAAATGAAAAAAGCATACGTGTTTACGATGATAAAGAAATACTTGGAATGCTTAAAGATATACAGGAGTTGAAGCAATCAAAGGATTCGAGTACAAGCTTCTTTCTTATTATAATGGGTATTTCTTTACTTGCACTTTCATTCTGTATTGATGGTTCTTCTTTCAGAGAGTTTATTTCTGGATTTTTATTAGGAATTTCTATTGTAGAAATGATTACCGGTATCTATCTCTTGGGCAGAACTATGAATCATAATAAAGCGATTTATAAATTAAAGGTTTTTGTAAGCCGTATTTTTAGACGCTGAATGAGTTTTTGGGGGATTAATAATGAAAAAGAAGTTGATTGTTTTAGTAACATCATTTGCGCTAATGGTTGTAATAACTGTTGGTGTAATAGCCTTTAATTATCCAGAAAACAAATCTGAATGGACACTTGAAAAGCTGATAGCAGAATCTGATTGTTGTGTGGTTTTAAGAGAGGTTAAAGGCAAATTTTGCTACACTGGTCCTTATGTTGAAGTGAAAGAGAATGAATGTGATGATCGTGAGTATCTATTGTTTATAGATGAACGTGATGAATTGTATTTTCCAGATGGACATTTTATTCTCGTTCAAGAGTTTAAAGATTATAAACGTACATTGGAATACACACCCAGCTATTTGGGCTCAGACAGACCACCATATATTTTGTTTCTGACAAAAGCCCAAGATGGCGATTATTATTACATAACAGGTGGCAAAAGTGGTGCAATAAAAATAACAGAAGACGGTTTAGAGCCGCTTGATGAAAATTTAAAGTTTGAAGTTTGGTTGAAGTTTGAGAATAATTACAGAAAATTTGAGCATTGGCGAATAAACGAATATAAGTTTTCAGACAAAATGATACCAGTTGAAAAAACAACTATTGCTGAGTTTGATATCAACAATACAACAATTCCATATATAAACTATGATAATATTGAAACAACAGCAGCACCGTGAATTGCTACGCTTAAGATAATAGGGGGATGTTAATGAAAAAGAAGTTGATTGTTTTAATAGCGTTGGCTTTGGTGATTGTTATTGTTATTGTTTCATGTTCAGTGGTTTTAATAAACTATATTAAAAAAGAAAATAAAAAAACTGAACTATCATTTTTTGAAACTATGAATGGCGAAAATGTAATGTTTATGCCGACAGAGATTGTATTTGCTCATTCTTCGTCTGAATTGTATTATACTTGTATGTATTACGCAGAAAAAGTATACAAGGTTTCTTCTGATATGCATTTTGGGTATATTAAAAGAACTGATTTATTAAAAAATATAAAAGAAGTTGCTTGTGGAAAAATGGTGAGATTTGATGTAGATGAAAATCACGAGTTTTTTCAGCGTCTCGAAAATAAAGAAAATACATCAGGTGAATTTTCAAAAAGCGAATTTATAAAAAATAATAAAAGTGCCTGGGGTGTTCAATACTTTTCTCAAAGCGAGATTTCACCAGCATGTTCTTTAATAGACTATGTTGTTTTCGAACAAAAAGATGGTTCTATATACATAGGTTTTGGTTTTGGCGGGTGTGATGATGAACAAAAACAACAATGGGGATGTTGTATAGCGATTTTTAAGACGGAAATAGTAGACGAAGCTGATATTATGTCTGTGGAAAATAATATAAATGGTGATTATTGTCAGTTGATTGATGATTACCTTTTTGATATTGATTGTGATGGTGAAAAGGAACATATTACAGTGATTGGTGGTGGGGGAGATATGAGCACCCACTCTAAAATAGTTGCTTTCATAATAAATGAAAAAGGTTTTGGTGCATTAAAACAGGGAACTGATTTCAGAACTAAATACTATGATATGTGGGAAAATGGCGAAAGATGTTTTTTAGAAGAAAATGGTGAGTTGTATTATTGTTGTGAAGGACGTAGAAAATCTAAACATAAAATAACTTTAAACAAAGAAAAACAAAAGGTGGTTGTAGAAAACCTTGCGCTTGTGAAAAATAAACCACAAATCCATACAGAGTTTGATATCAACAATACAACAACTCCATATATAAACTATGATAATATTGAAACAACAGCAGCACCATAAATCGCTACCTTAAGATGATTCATAATAGGGGGATTAATAATGAAAAAGAAGTTGATTGTTTTAGTAGCGTTGGCTTTGGTGGTTGTTATTGTTTCTGGTTCAGTGGTTTTAATAAACTATATCGAAAAAGAAAACAAAAAAACCGAGCAAACATTTTTTGAAACTATGAATGGCGAAAGTGTAATGTTTATGCCGACAGGATTTGCTTTTATTAATTCTTCGCCAGAACTTTATGGAACTTGTATGTTACATGCAGAAAGAGTGTATAAGGTTTCTTCTGATATGAGTTTTGGATATATAAAAAGAACTGATTCATTAAAAAATATAAAAAAAGTAACTTGTGGGAAAATGGTGGAATTTGATGTAGATGAAAATCACAAGTTCTTTCGTTATCTTGAAAACAGCGAAAATACATCAGGCGAATTTTCAAAAAGAGAATTTATAAAAAATAACAAAAGTGCCTGGGGTGTTCAATACTTTTACCAAAGTGAGCTTACAACGGCGTGTGCCTTGATTGATTATGTTATTTTTGAACAAAAAGATGGTTCTATATACATAGGTGTTGGTTATGGCGGGAATGATAATGAACAAAAGCAACAATGGGGACATTGTTTAGCAATTTTTGAAACAGAAATAGTAAGTGAAGATGACATAGTAACAGAAAAAAATAATATATATGAAGAGCATTATTATCAGTTGATTGATGATTATCTTTTTGATGTTGATTCTGATGGAGAAAATGAATGTATTACAGTGATAAGTAATGTAGGGTGGACTATAAATTACAGTGATGACAGAGTTGTTTTTATCGTAAGTGAAAAAGGATTCGGTGCATTAAAGCGGGGAAGTGATTTCAAAACTGCATATCTTGATGGTTTGGAAAATGGCAAAAGATGTTTTTTGGAAGAGAATGGCGAGTTGTATTATTGTTGTGAAGGACGTAGAAAATCTAAACATAAAATAACTTTAAACAAAGAAAAACAAAAGGTAGTTGTAGAAAAACTTCCTTTTGTAAAAAACTATAAACAGAAAAAACATACTGTGCCTGATAATAACAATACAACAATTCCATATATAGATTACAGTAATATTGAAACAACAGCCGCACCATAAATCGCTACGCTTAAGATGATTCATAATAGGGGGATTAATAATGAAAAAGAAGTTGATTGTTTTAGTAATATCATTTGTGTTAATTATTGCGACATCTGTTGGTGTAATATCCTTTAATTATCCAGAAAACAAATCTGAATGGACACTTCAAAGATTGATTGATGAGTCTGATTGTTGTGTCAGGATTGATACCTCTTATGATGGTTTCTTTTGTGGCAATGCAATTCCAAGTGAACCATTAAAAGATGTGTATGAGAAAGATGGTAAATTTTATCAGGAAGTAATAGTCACGTTTGCAGGAGAAAAAAGCGAGATTTTTATAGAATATAATAAAAAAGATGTATTTGATGCACCATCTTACGAAATAACAATAATTCAGGAAGGCGAAAAATTTTTAAATGAACACCAGTACATATTGTTTTTAACAAAAGCCGAAGAAGATGATTGTTATTATGTGTTAGGTGGTAAAGATGGTGCTATTGAACTTGATGATTTTAAATTTAAACCGCTTAATAAAGGCTTGAATAGAGAACTAAGGTCATTCTTTAAAGATTATGATGGTTTTTATGATTGGTTGATTGAGGATTATGAATTTTCTGAGAATATGAACAAAAAGAAACAGGTAACATATTCTTC
>JAZNCY010000285.1:0-2414 GCA_045587825.1 Acutalibacteraceae bacterium | reverse complement strand
GTTGTGACTACCATTGGCTCACACGTATTCTGTAAATAATCGCTTGTGCGATTATTTACAGAAATTAAAAATTGAGAATTAAAAATGGAAAATTAAGGGTCTGCGACGCATTTTTAATTATTGGTTTTATAAGATAGTTTTTTCATTTATAGTTAGATATACAATGTATAATAAATCGAATAATAAACTGACCAATATAAAATTGTAATGCCGACCGCAGGTCCCACAATTCTCAATTCTCAATTTTCAATTCTCAATTTTTTACGACGCTTTCTCCATCTGAACTGCCCCGTCGGCTAAATCATCTGCCGTCTCGAGCATAGTCTCAGCAAAAATGCCGTAGCCACCAGTTGGGTCGTTTAAAAACACGTGAGTTATGGCACCTATAATTTTACCATCCTGCAATATAGGACTACCACTCATCCCCTGCACTATACCACCGGTTTTGTTTATTAAGTTTTCATCTGTTACTTTTATTACTAAATTTTTATGCTCAGTTGAAGCGTAATCTATTCTTTCAATTTCTATATTAAAAACTTCTTCTTTACCATTTTCTATTGTGGTAACAATTTGTGCCGCACCCGATTTTATTTCATTTTTATTGGCAAGCGGATAAAGTGTTCTTGTTGTATCTACACTATCAAAAACACCATAAATACCAATACCATCATTAACTACAATTTTACCGGTTGACTTGCTTTCTAAAACACCACAAAGCTCACCTGCTGTGCCAACTTTACCTTTATAATACCCTGTGATTTTAGCGTTTGTTGTTTCGCCGCTTTCTATTGGTAACATTTCGCCAGTATCAACGTCACAAACGGC
The DNA here is from genome assembly GCA_045587825.1 of Acutalibacteraceae bacterium. Lineage (GTDB taxonomy): Bacteria > Bacillota > Clostridia > Oscillospirales > Acutalibacteraceae > DTU089. Next base: position 1,589 of record JAZNCY010000285.1, on the reverse strand, counting down.
GTGACCTAAAGAGGCAAATTCGCCATCTTCAGTGTAAAACGTTACTGTGCCTATACCTGCAGAGCTATCTCTAATCCAGAGCCCTGCTTTATATTGACCTGACACAGTAGAATAAACAGAAGAAAAGACAACGTTTTTTGTTTCACCATTTCTCAAAATCTGCATTTTTAATTGTTTGCCGTTACTGTCTTCTATAATTTGAGAAACCTCGCTATTTCTTGAAACTTTTTTACCATCTATACTTTTAATAATATCGCCTTTTAAAAGTCCCGCTTTTTGTGCCGGGTTTTCGTAACCACCCGAAACAGCTACATCCTGAGTATCTACAATAATAACACCATCACAATAAAGCTTTATACCAATAGGAAATCCACCAAGATAAACATTGGTTTCTGTATTATTTTCAATTTTTGTGGGAGAATTATTATCAGATGCACTCTTAGAATCATCAAAACCAAAATAACTATTAAAGAAAGCTGAACCTAAATCTGTTATTTTGCCTTTCAAATCTGTTTCGACTGCATTACTTGTTGTCGCTTTTATATTGCTACCTGAGTTTACAACAAGTGTTAAAATTAAAAGCATTAAAAAAATTGATAAAAATGATTTTAAAATTTTTGTTTTAATAAATTTCACCCCCGAATTAAAGCTTACTATTACTTTGCCTTTAATTCGGAGATTTATGTTATGAAAATAGTGACCAACTTAAAAAAATTTTGAAAAACTTTAAGATGGTCACAAAAAAAGAAAAGTCTGGACTTTTTCCAGACTTTTCTTGAATTTATATTGAAATTTCGTTTGCGATTTTGTAGAGTTCAGGGTCGATTGTCTTTTTCATATTGAGAGCTTCAATAATATCGTAGTCAACGATTTCAGCGTGGTCAATAGCAACAACTCTGTTACCGATATCCTGTTTAAGAAGCTGAACAGCGTGGTAACCCATTTTAGAAGCAATAACTCTGTCACGAACTGATGGTGAACCACCACGTTGAACGTGACCTAAAACTGTTGCACGGCTTTCAACGCCTGTTTTTTCTTCGATATATTTTGCAAGTGAACTAACCTCGATACCTTTAACACCTTCAGCAACAATAATGATGAAGTGGTGTTTGCCAGTTGTCATTGTACGTTTCATTCTTTCGATTATGTAAGAGTCAATATCATAATCAATTTCAGGAACAAGAATACAAGTAGCACCAACAGCAATACCAGCGTTAAGTGCAAGGAAACCAGCATTTCTGCCCATAACCTCAATAACTGAGCAACGGTCGTGTGATTCTGTTGTATCACGAACACGGTCAACCATATCCATAATTGTGTTAAGAGCTGTATCGTAACCGATTGTATGAGAAGTTGAAGCAATATCGTTATCGATAGTGCCAGGAATACCAATGCAAGGAACACCTTTGAGTGTTAATGCACGAGCACCCATAAATGTACCATCGCCACCGATAGCAACAATACCATCAAGACCGAATTCTTTACAAACTTCAACTGCCTTATCCTGAACCTCTGACTCTGCGAACTCAGGGCAACGAGCAGAGTAAAGCATTGTACCGCCTCTGTGGATTATATCTGAAACAGAACGA
>JAZNCY010000284.1:0-3017 GCA_045587825.1 Acutalibacteraceae bacterium | reverse complement strand
TTTAACACGTGTTATTAAAGATATGATTCCACGTTACCGTACAATGAAAGGCTGTATGGTTCCAAGAAAGGCTGGTTGGGATACCCACGGTCTTCCTGTTGAACTTGAAGTTGAAAAGCTTTTAGGTCTTGACGGTAAAGAACAGATTGAAGAATATGGTCTTGAGCCATTCATTGGTCACTGTAAAGAAAGCGTTTGGAAATACAAAGGTATGTGGGAGGATTTCTCACGTACAGTTGGCTTCTGGGCAGATATGGAGGACCCTTATGTAACTTATCACAATGACTTTATTGAGTCAGAGTGGTGGGCACTTAAAAAGATTTATGAAAAGAATCTTCTTTACAAGGGCTTTAAAATTGTTCCTTATTGCCCTCGTTGTGGTACTCCACTTTCTTCTCACGAAGTGGCACAGGGCTATAAAACAGTAAAAGAGCGTTCAGCAGTAGTTCGTTTTAAGGTAGCAGATGAAGATGCATATTTCCTTGCTTGGACTACTACACCTTGGACTCTTCCATCAAACGTTGCACTTTGTGTAAACCCTGCTGATACATATTGCAAGGTTAAAGCTGCTGACGGCTTCACATATTATATGGCTGAAGCACTTCTTGATAAAGTTTTAGGTAAACTTAAAACAGAAGAAACTGAAGCTTATGAAGTAATTGAAACAATGAAGGGTGCAGACCTTGAACACAAAGAATATGTTCCACTTTTCGATTATGTAAAGCCACTTTGCGACAAGCAGAATAAAAAAGGCTTCTTCATTACAACTGACAGCTACGTTACAATGTCAGATGGTACTGGTATCGTTCATATTGCACCTGCATTCGGTGAAGATGACGCTAAGGTTGGTAGAAAATACGATTTACCATTCATTCAGTTAGTTGATGGCGCAGGCTTAATGGCTGAGCCAACTCCTTACGTTGGTACATTCGTTAAAGATGCTGACAAATTAGTTTTAGTTGACCTTGAAAAAGCTGGTCTTCTTTTCGATGCACCAAAATTTGAACACGAATATCCACACTGCTGGAGATGTTCAACTCCTCTTATTTACTATGCAAGAGAATCTTGGTTTATCAAGATGACAGAAGTAAGAGAAGACTTAATTAAAAATAACAATACAATCAACTGGATTCCTGAAAGCATTGGTAAAGGTCGTTTCGGCGACTGGTTAGAGAACGTTCAGGACTGGGGTATTTCACGTAACAGATATTGGGGTACACCACTTAACATCTGGGAATGTGAATGTGGTTGCCGTCATTCAATCGGTTCTATTGAAGAATTAAAATCAATGAGCAGTAATTGCCCAGAGGATGTTGAGCTTCACAGACCATTTATTGATGCAGTTACAATTAAATGTCCTGATTGCGGTAAAGAAATGCACCGTGTACCAGAGGTTATTGACTGTTGGTTCGACAGTGGTGCAATGCCATTTGCACAACATCACTATCCATTTGAAAATAAAGAATTATTTGAAGCACAATTCCCAGCAGACTTCATTTCTGAAGCAGTTGACCAGACTCGTGGTTGGTTCTATTCACTTCTTGCTATTTCAACACTTATCTTTAACAAAGCACCTTATAAAAATGTTATCGTTTTAGGTCACGTTCAGGATGAAAATGGTCAGAAGATGAGTAAATCAAAGGGTAATGCAGTTGACCCATTTGAAGCACTCGAAAGCTATGGCGCAGATGCTATTCGTTGGTATTTCTACACTAACTCAGCACCTTGGCTTCCTAACCGTTTCTATGGTAAGACAGTTGTTGAAGGTCAGAGAAAGTTTATGGGTACTCTCTGGAATACTTACGCTTTCTATGTGCTTTATGCAAATATTGATAAGTTTGACCCTACTAAGTATAACTTAGAAGATTGTAAGCTTACTGTAATGGATAAATGGCTTCTTTCAAAGCTTTATTCAATGGTTAAGGCAGTTGACGATAACTTAGCAAATTACAAAATTCCAGAAGCAGCAAAAGCACTTCAGGAATTCACAGACGAAATGAGCAACTGGTATGTTCGTCGTGGCAGAGAAAGATATTGGGTACAAGGCGAAACAGATGACAAGACTGCTGCATATATGACACTTTATACAGCACTTACTGTTACTGCTAAAACTGCTGCTCCTATGATTCCATTTATGGCAGAAGCAATTTACAGAAACCTTGTTTGTAATGTAGATAAGAGTGCTCCTGAAAGTGTTCACCTTTGCGACTTCCCAGTAGTAAGAGAAGACCTTATTGACAAGGAACTCGAAAAGAATATGGATGAAGTAGTTGATATTGTTGTTCTTGGTCGTGCAGCAAGAAACGGCTCTAACTTAAAGAACAGACAACCACTTAACACAATGTATGTAAACTGTGACAAAAAGGTTGAAGGCTACTTTATTGATATCATCCGTGAAGAGCTTAACGTTAAAAATGTTGACTTTGATGCAGATGCTGAATCTTTCGTATCATACACCTTCAAACCACAATTAAAGACATTAGGTCCTAAGTACGGTAAACAATTAGGTGAAATCAGAAATGCATTAGCTGAACTTCCAAGTGATGCTAAAAAGACACTTGATGCTGACGGCAAGTTAGTTCTTGATCTTGCAAGTGGCACAGTAGAATTAGCAGTTGAAGACGTTCTTATTGACACAGTTCAAAAAGAGGGCGTATTCACAGTTTCGGATAAAGGTGTTACTGTTGCGCTTGACACTGAGCTTACAGAAGAGCTTATTGAAGAAGGCTTTGTAAAAGAGCTTATAAGCAAAATTCAGACAATGAGAAAAGATTCTGACTTTAACGTTACAGACCACATTAACGTTACACTTTCTGGTAACGACAAAGTTTCAGATATTGCTCTTAAAAATAAAGATGCAATTGCTACAATCGTTCTTGCAGATTCTATCAACGTTGGTGATACAGCTAACGCTAAAGAATGGGATATTAACGGCGAGAATGTAAAGATTGCAGTTGAAAGAGTTTAATAACAAAAACCTTACAAAGTGTGAGCTTTGTAAGGTTTTTTGTTTTGGG
>JAZNCY010000283.1:0-12677 GCA_045587825.1 Acutalibacteraceae bacterium | reverse complement strand
AATGGATTTAAGCAAAATGGTCGACGTTTTAATTTATGGTATGTTCGGCGGAATAGTGTGTGCAAGAGCATATTATGTAATATTCCAATGGGATTATTACAGTATTCACCCTGATGAAATTTTCCAGATATGGCGTGGTGGGCTCGCTATTTACGGTGGTATTATAGGAGGTATTATTGCAGCTTTTATCACTTGTAAATTAGACAAACTTAATTTCTTAAATCTCCTTGTTTGTGCAGGTATGTCACTCCTTATTGGTCAGGGTATCGGCAGATGGGGTAACTACGCTAATCAGGAAGCATTTGGCGTATTTACAAATGGTAATTACGGAATGATGAGTGATAAAGTCATTTCGTACATAGAAGCACACCCTGAGCTTTACGGACTTGAGGGCGTTTCTGATATACCGGGATATATCGAAGAAAACAATCTCTTTGTTCACCCTACATTCTTTTATGAATTTGCATGGTGTATGTTAGGTGTTCTTGTGCTTTATATAATCACTCGTAAATTCAGAAAATTCAGTGGTCAGACCTTCCTTTGCTATGGTATTTGGTATGGTCTTGAAAGAACTGTTGTAGAGGGTCTCAGAACAGACAGCCTCTATATAGGTAATACAGATTTAAGAGTATCACAGGTTTTATCAATCGCTATTGTTGTAGTGTGTGTTATCATACTTGTAGTTAAGCTTTTAACTTTAAGAAAAAAGCCTGTTTTGATTGAAGGTATTGATTATTTTCCAGCAGATGAAAAACAAGTGAAAAAATCAAAGAAAAATAAGCCGTTAACAGAAGAGAAAGAAAACGAAGATTTTGCAAACGATAGTAAAAAGGACGAAGAATAATGGCAGTTATTATTGATGGCAAAGAAGTAGCAAAAGAAAAAAGAGAGCAAATAAAAAAACGTGTTGAAGAATTAAAGGCAGAAGGCAAATCAGTTGGTCTTGCTGTTATAATTGTTGGTGAAAACCCTGCTTCACGTGTGTATGTCAATAACAAGAAAAAAGGTTGCCTTGAGGTTGGTATTGAATCATTTGAATATGCTTTGCCTGAAAGCACAACCGAGGAAGAGCTTAAAGAGCTTGTAAAAAAACTTAACAACGATGACAGAGTAAATGGTATTTTATGTCAGTTGCCTTTACCAAAACATATTAACGAAGATGCAGTTATAAATACAATTTCACCAGAAAAGGATGTTGACGCATTTCATCCACAAAATGTGGGGCATATAATGATTGGTGATTATACATTTTTACCTTGCACACCAGCAGGGATTATGGAGATGCTTAAGTTCTATAACATTTCTGTTTCTGGTAAAAAGTGTGTTGTTATTGGCAGAAGTAATATTGTAGGTAAGCCAATGGCTATGCTTCTTTTAAAAGAAAATGGTACAGTTGAAATCTGTCATTCAAGAACAGAGAATTTAAAAGAAGAGACACTTTCAGCAGATATTCTTGTTGCAGCAGTTGGTAAAACAAGATTTGTAACAGAAGATATGGTAAAACAAGGTGCTGTTGTAATTGACGTTGGTATGAACAGAGATGAAGATGGTAAGCTCTGTGGTGACGTTGATTTCGATAACGTAGAGAAAAAAGCGTCTTACATTACACCTGTTCCTGGTGGCGTAGGACCAATGACAATAACAATGCTTCTTGAAAATACAGTAAGGGCAGTGGAAAAATAAGGATTGACACTGTGCAACTTAAGTTGAGGTGGCTCGACTCCCGTCACCTTATACATAAAATAAAGTAAAAATTTGGTGAATTTTAAACCCTTAAACCCCGTTCGGTTATGGCTTGATTGCTTGACAACTGAACGGGGTTATTGTATAATGATGTGGTATGTAAACTAATATAATTATAGTTTGTATTATGCAGAATTTTTAGTGAAGGGATGCGTGTTTTATGACAGCATTGAAAAAACCTTTGAGTGTCATTTTAGCGTTTGTTTTAGTATTCGCTTTAATGTCAGTCACTCCTATTGTTGCCTTTGCCGAAGATGGCGAAGAGATTGAATTTACAAAGGAAGAAATTACACTCAACAAAAAAGTAACAGACGATGGCTTTGAGTATGTAAGAACTTCTGACGGCTCAGCGGCTATTTTAGTAGGCTACGTTGGAACAGAGCCAGAAGTTAAAATTCCATCTTCAATTAACAATCTTAAAGTTATTGAAGTTGCTGATGAAGCTTTCCTTAATAACACAGTAGTTGTTGAAGTAAAAATGAACTCTAACGTTACTAAAATCGGTGACAGAGCATTTATGAACTGTACTTCTCTTAAATCAGTTGATGCAATCAAATCTGTTACATCATTTGGTGAGTCAATTTTTGAAGGCTGTACATCATTAGAGGAAATATCTGTTCCTGATACAGTAGTAAATATTCCGGCACGTGCTTTCTATGGTTGTACATCACTTGTTGATTTTGAACCACATAAAAACTTAAAGAGTGTTGCTCTTGATGCTTTAGAGGGCTCAGGCTGGGAAAATGCACAGCCAGATGGTGCTTTAGCATTCGGTAGAATTTGCTATGGTTACAAAGGTGATATTACAAATCTTGTAATTCCAGAAGGCGTTTCAATAGTTGAAGCTTACGCTTTCTTAGGTTGTGAACAAATTAAGTCAGTTACATTCGGACCAGACGTTGAAGAAATTGGTCTTTATGCATTCCAGAATTGTGTTAACCTTGAAACAATGACTTGTGATACAGCAGTTTCAATTATTCGCGCTGGTGCATTCAAGGGTTGTTCTTCACTTAAAGCGGCAGATTTTTCTGAATGTACAATTTCAACAATCGGTTATGAAAGCTTCTCAGGTTGTACTTCACTCCAGAGTGTAGCACTTCACGAAACACTCAGCGACATTGGTGAACGTTCATTTGAGGGTACAGCTATTAAAACAATTGAATTTGGTAAAAACGTAAACTCAATTGGTAAAGATGCTTTCCTTAATAACAAGGCTTTAGAATCAATCGTTGTTGTTGAAAAGAATAAAGAATATTCTACTGTTGATGGCGTTCTTTATAATAAAAAGGGCTCAGCTCTTATTATGTACCCAGCAGCAAAGCAAGGTGCATTTACACTCCCTGATTCTGTAGAAGAAATCAGAGAGGGTGCATTTAAAAATGCTTCACTTAAAGAAATAACAATCTCAAAAGATTCTGCTCTTAATACAATCAGAAATAATGCATTTGAAGGTGCAATGATTACAAGCATTTCTCTTCCAGAGGCAGTAACAGTAATTAATTCAGAAACCTTTAAAAATGCAACAAATCTTAAATCTGTTGAAATTGGTTCAGCAGTTACAAAAATCTCTAAATCTGCATTTGAAGGCACAAAGTCTTTAACAGAAATAAGCCTTCCTGATGCACTTCGTGATATTGCAACTGCAGCATTCAAAAACTCAGGTCTTGTTACACTTAACGTTGGTAATGGTGTTGTAAGAATCGGTTCAGAAGCATTCAGCGATAACCGTGCACTTAAAGAAGTAATTTTAGGTGAAAAGGTTGAGTCAATCGGTACAGGTGCTTTTGCAAACTGTGTAGCACTTGCTAAGATTAATCTTCCTGCAAGAGTAAATAGTTTTGATATTACAGCATTCACAGGCTGTAAAGCACTTAAAAAGATTGCTCTTTCAAATGACAATACAAACTACAAGGTTCAGGCTGGCGCTATTTACTCAGCAGATGGTAAAGTTCTTGTAGCAGTGGCAAATAATACAATCAGAACATTAAAAATTGCTGATGGTACAGAAACAATCAATGCAAATGCATTTGATTTAGCTACAAAAATTGCGACAATCAATTTCCCAGACTCACTTGTAACAATTAAAGATTTTGCGCTTGATACAACAGAATGGTACAAAGCTCAGAAGGCTGGTGCTGTTTATGCAGGTAAAGTTCTTTATAAAGTAACAGGAAATGCTCCTGAAGTGAAAATTGCTGATGGTACATTGGCTATTTCAGAAGGTGCTGTAAGTAATCAGACAGTTAAAGCTGTAACTATTCCAAAATCAGTTAAGACTATTGGTGATAAGGCATTTATGAATTCAGCTATTACAAAAATTACTATTCCTGCAAGCGTAACAGTAATTGGTAATAATGCATTTGAAAATGCAGCTTCACTTAAAAAAGTTTCACTTTCAAAAAATCTTGAAGTGATGGGTAAGGCAGCTTTCAAAAATTGCTCAAGCCTTGCTTCAATTACACTTCCATTAACACTTAAAAACATTCCAGTTGATGCTTTCCTTAACTGTTCATCACTTGCAAAAGTAGGTTTAGGTTCAGTAGAAACAATTGGTAAGTTTGCATTCAAGGGTTGCGAAAAGCTTATCACAATTGAACTTCCTAACACACTCACAGAGCTTGACCCAATGAGCTTCTATGGTTGTACCTCACTCGAAGCAATCAACGTTACAGAAGGTAACGTGAAGTTCAAGTCAGTAGAAGGCGTTGTAATTTCTGCTAACGAAGACAATGTTTTCGATACACTTGCATTATATCCAGCAGGTAAACAGGGTGGTTATGCAGTAGCAGAAGATATTAAGAATATCGGTGACAGAGCATTCTATAACTGTGATAAACTCACAGAAGTTACATTCTCAAATAATATTGAGAGAATTGGTACAGAAAGCTTCTTCGATTGTGATGCAATTATTTCTGTAACTCTTCCTGAGGGTGCAAGAAAAGTTGGTGACTATGCATTCGCTTCTTGTAACGAGCTTCGTGAATTCATTGTAAACAGTAACCTTACAGAGTACCCTGAAAACGTATTTGATGGTTGTTACTATTTCAATTATGATTTAGTTACCATCAACGTTACAGAAAGCTCAGCAGTATTCATTATAGCAGTTGTTGCTATCTTTGTTGTTATTGGTGTTATCTGGTACTTCAAATATCAGAAGAAGCAGGTTAAACAAGAACAAGAAATCAAAGAGAAAATTGCTGAAAGAGAGCTTCTTGAGAAGGCTAAGAAGATTAAAGAAGAACAAGAAGCAGCAACAAAAGAATAAACAAGCGTTCTTTTTGCGCGGAACAAACTCCCACAACTCATTGAGTTGTGGGAGTTGTTATTTATAGTATATACATTTATTTCAATTCACCATTTAAAAATGCTTGTTTGAACCAGACATCTTCAACCTGGAATTCTTTATGGTTTAAGTAATTTAATATACCTGCATCGGTGGTGAAATCAAAAACTAACTTGTATGAACACAAGAATTGTTTTTTATAGCCACCGAATTTTTTGTTTTGCTCGTTTGTGCCGTATTTACCATCACCTAAAAGTGGATGACCTAAAGAACTCATATGTGCTCTTATCTGGTGGGTTCTGCCTGTGAGCAATTCAATTTCAACAAGTGAAAGACCATTTTTAGAAGAGAGCACTTTATATTTTGTTGCAATCTCTTTACTGTCTGCTTGTTTTTTGTCTGAAATATAAACCTTGTTTTGCTTTTCATTCTTCTGAAGATAATCTTTTAAAATACCTTCTTTTTGTTTTGGTGTGCCAATAACCACACAAAGATACAACTTGTGAAGCTCACGTTGTTTTAATTTCTCGTTGAGAATTCTTAGAGACTCTGCATTCTTTGCAGCAATTATAATACCTGCTGTGTTTCTGTCAATTCTGTTAACAAGCGCAGGGGTAAAGCTCATTTCACTGTCTGGCAGATACTCTTTCTTTTCGTAAAGATATCTTTTAATTCTTGAAATTGCTGTGTCATTGTATTCACCTTCGTTAGGGTGTGAAAGAAGCCCTTGTGGTTTGTCACAAAGTAAAATATTTTCGTCTTCATACACAATTTTAAGTGATTTACCAGCACTTAAAAAGTCATATTTTGGCTCTTTAGAACCAAAAAACTCGTCGTTTATATAAAGACTTATAACATCATTTTCTTGCAGTTTATAGCTTATTTCACCACGTTTACCATTTACTTTAATTCGTTTGTTTCTTATGTATTTATACATAAGTGATTGTGGTAAAAGCGGGAATGATTTTGTAAGATATTTATCGAGTCTTTGACCCGCATCATTCTTTTTAATTGTGAACTCTTTCATCGCTTGTCAATTTCCTCTTTTATATCTTTTAGTTTTTTCAGCCGTCTACTTACAGCAGAGCGTGAAAGGGGAGAAGACATCATTTTGCCGAGCTCATCAATAGATGCTTCGGGGTTTTCGAGTCTTAAAGTGCAAATCTCTGCTAAATCTTCTGTCATATCAGTTAATTTGATTTTGCTTAAAATATGCTCAATTAATTCTATTTGAGCCATACCAGCTTCAATAGTACGGCTTAAATTTGCTGCTTCAAAATTTGTGCGACGATTAATTTTATTTTTAACTTGCTTTAAAGCTTTTGTTTCCATAAGAAAGAAGAAAGATTTTGTAGCCCCTATTTTACCAAGACAATCTTCAATAGTTTCAGATTCTTTACAATAAATGAGCTGAGTGCTGTTTCGTGTAAGTGTTTTCATATTGAGATTAATCTCGTTGAGAACTGATAAGAATTCTGAAGCGAGTTTTATTCTCGAAATATTGAATTCAAGGTGGTATTCCTTTTCTGGGTTTGTAATATTACCACAAATCAAAAATGCACCACGAACGAATGCAGAGTAACAACAGTTTTCTTCTTCATCAGTATTTTCAAAATTTGCAAAGTTAATAGAAAGTGAAATTTCTTTACCAGTATACCCGAAAAAGTCGAGAATTTTTTGACGGTCTTCCTTAGTGTCAATTCGCACTTTGTGGTTACCTGCTTTTGAGTAAGAAATAACAGGTTTTACACCAGTTAACTCTTCTATTAAATTGCAGTAGTGGAGAGCCACACAGTTAAGCTCAGTCATAAAAGTCATTTCTGAAAGAGAGAAACTTCTGCTAAAAATAAGCATACCTAAAGCCTCTGCCTTTTTACAACAGGCAGAGGCGATTTGCAATTCACATAATTCTTCTTTTATATCTGTGGAGAATGACATAAACTACCTCAAAATTCTGACTTCTGGTGTAAGAGTAACACCTTTTTCTTTTTCTACTGTTTCTTTTACAAAATCTATAAGTTTTAAAACATCACTTGAAGTTGCATTATCATAGTTGATAATAAACCCAGCGTGTTTTTCGCTGACTCTTGCACCACCGATTTGCTTACCTTTTAAATTGCACTCTTCAATAAGTGCACCAGCAAAATAACCTTCTGGTCTTTTAAAAGTGCTACCGGCACTCGGATATTCGAGTGGCTGCTTATCTTTTCTTCTGCCTAAAAGGTCAGACATTTTTTCTTTTATTTCTGCTTTATCTCCTTTTTTGAGACTGAATTCAGCACCAGTAATAATGTAGCCATTGTGTTCGTAAGCAGATGTTCTGTAGCCGAATGCTAAGTTGTCACCTAAAATCAAGCCTTCGTTACCTTCTTTATCTACGTGATAAACTTTAGTAACTACGTCTTTCATTTCGCCACCATAAGCACCAGCATTCATAAATATTGCGCCACCAACAGAGCCGGGAATACCAAATGCGAATTCAAGTCCTGTGAGTGAATTTTCTAATGCAAAATTACAAAGTGTGCCGAGTTTTACACCAGCTTCGCAAAAAATAGTAGTTTCATCGAGCAATGTGATTTTATTCAAATCATCGGCTATATGAATAACTACGCCATCTATACCATCATCACTTGCAAGAACATTACTGCCGTTGCCAAGTGTGGTGTAAGGGATATTGGAATTATTGCACTCTTTCAATATTTCGCTTAATGCGCTTACCGAATTTGGAGAAATAAGAAGCGGGCAGTTGCCACCAGTTTTAAAAGTTGTGTAATCTTTCATAGAAGCATTTTCTACAAAATTACATCCGAACTGGGTTGCTATGTTTTTAAGATTTGTAATGTTAATCACCATCATTCATCAAGAAGTGCAGCACCAATAATACCAGCATCGTTGCCTAATTGAGCAGGGAGGATTATTGTTTGTTTGTTAGAGTGAACGCTATAACGTTCTTCTGTTATGTAGCCTCTTATAGGACGGAGAATTTTTTCACCCTGACCACTGATACCGCCACCAACGCAAATAATTTCTGGTTGAAGTGCATTGATGATATTAGCAATACCAACAGATACATAGTAAAGATATCTGTCAACAACTTTTTTAGCTGTTGCATCGCCTAAATCGAGTGCCTCAAAAATTGTTTTACCTTCAACTTTGTTTAAGTCGCCGTCACAGGTTTTCCAGAGAAGGCTTGTTTTATTGTTTTGCATTGCTTCAACAGCCTGTGAAACGAGTGCAGTAGCAGAAGCGTATTTTTCCCAACAACCTTTTCTGCCACAGTTACATTGAATACCATCAACGTTTATAACCATATGCCCCATTTCACCACCGCAGTAGTTAGAACCACGGATGATTTTACCATCAATTATAATACCACTACCAACACCTGTGCCAAGAGTAACAGCAACGAAATCTTTAACGCCGTTACCACAGCCTGCAACTGCTTCACCTAATGCAGCACAGTTAGCATCGTTTTCAAGATAAACTGGTTTTTTAAGTCTTGCTTCAAGCATTTCTTTTGCTGGAACGTTGTTGAACTGAAGGTTGTTTGAAAATTCAATTTCACCAGTTGCCTTGTTTACAGAACCAGGTGTGCCGATACCGATTGATTTTACTTCATCAATAGAAATACCAGCATCAGCTATTGCCATTTCAACAGATTCTTTAATTGAATCAAAAATTTCTGGAGCAGGACGTGGTGCACGGGTTTTTACCTTGCCACGACCAACGATTTCATTGTTTTCATTAAGAACACCTGTAGCGATATTTGTACCGCCAAGGTCAACACCTATTCTATACATAATTATATACCTCCGAAAAGTTTTTATTACATTTATTTATACTATAATAATATCAGACAAAATCAGAACCAGAGTTCAAGCTCAGTTGGTGGCATATCAAAGTCCTCCATACCAACTCTTTGTAAGAACTCTTTAGCAGCATTGTAGCCCATCTTTTTCTGACGATTATTCATTGCTGCGATTTCAATTATAATTGAAAGGTTTCTACCTGGTTTAACCGGAACAACAGTTGCAGGAACCTTTATGCCTAAGATTGTAGCGTAAACGTCTTCTGTTCCTAATGTGTCATAAGATTTGTTTGTATCCCATTGTTCAAGCTGAATAACCATATCGATTTTTTCAGTAAGCTTAACAGCACCAATACCGAAGATGTTTCTTGCATCAACAATACCAGGACCACGTAATGCAACGAAGTGACGGCTGTTGTCTGGTGCAGAGCCAACGAGTGATTTTGAAGAAACTCTTTTAATTTCAACCTCATCATCTGCAATAAGACGGTGACCACGTTTTATTAATTCAACGGCAGTTTCACTTTTACCAACGGCACTGTCACCAACAATTAAAATACCTTCACCATAAACTTCAACTAAAACACCGTGGCGTGAAATTCTTTCAGCCAATTCTACACCAAGGTAAGAAATTATAGTAGACATAATTTCAGATGTTGTTTCGTTGCTCTTTAAAAGTGGTACTTCATATTGCTCAGCAAGTTGTAAAAATATCTCGGGAATTTCAATTCCTCGTGTTACTATAACAGCAGGGGGCTTTAATTCAAAGAAATTACGAAGACGCGCTTCTCCTGTTTCTTTGTCTAACTCTTTTAAATAGTCCATTTCGCCAAGACCTAAGAATTCAAGTCTTTCAGGGTCGAAGTGTTTACTGTATCCGGCAAACATAAGACCAGGTCTGTTTACGTCCTGTGAACGAATAAGAAGCTCTTCTTGTGGTTTGTTGGGCATAAAAACTACCTCTAAACCATTATCGTGAATAAGCTTTGCTAAAGTAACAGTGTATTTACCTGCCATTCTTATCACTCCTATAATGAAATGTATAGACACATACATATACATTATATAATAACAAATCGAAAAATCCAATAGTTATTTTAAAATTTGCTTAATTTTTGCAAAAAAACATTATAAATTGTCTTAAGAAGCATTTTTTGGTGGTTTAGAAGCCTCGGTTTTATTCAAAATGACATATTTTAAGAAAATGCTTGACTAATAAAATAGCTTGTGATATACTCATTACACCTCTCAGAGGGTTCTTTTTTTGTGCCCTAATTTAAGAGAGGGAGGCTAATCAGAAAATGGAGGTGCCGTTCGTGAGAGTTAAAATTACACTTTCCTGCACAGAATGTAAACAACGCAATTACAACACTATGAAGGAAAAGAAAAACAACCCGGATAGGTTGGAGATGAAAAAGTACTGCAGATTCTGCAAGAAACACACTCTCCACAGGGAAACAAAGTAAGGAGGTAACTTATGGCTGACGAGAAAAAAGTAACTGATGCCGAGGTTGCCGAAAAAAAGGCGAAGAAAGCTGATAATAAGAAGGCTAAAAAAGCTCCTTCTAAATTCAGCCCAAAGAATATCGGTAAAGGTATTGTTCGTTTCTTTAAAGACCTCAGAGGTGAAACAAAAAAGATTGTTTGGCCAGATGCTAAGATGGTTGTTAAAAGTACAGGCGTTGTACTTGCAACAGTTCTTATTCTTGGTGCAGGTGTCTGGATATTAGACTTTGCTGTTTCAGGTGGTATTTCTGCACTTAACAATGCAGCAAATGAAACTGAAG
This sequence comes from Acutalibacteraceae bacterium, assembly GCA_045587825.1. Taxonomy (GTDB): domain Bacteria; phylum Bacillota; class Clostridia; order Oscillospirales; family Acutalibacteraceae; genus DTU089. The sequence goes on along the minus strand of JAZNCY010000283.1, from coordinate 2,056 downwards.
TTGTAACAGAGGCTTCTTCTGAAGAAGAACATGATCATGAACATGACCATGATGAAGAAGAAACAACAGAAGACGTAACTGCAGAATAATCTTTATTATTTCGGAGGTGCACTATGGCTGTCGACGCAAGATGGTATGTTATTCATACTTATTCAGGCTACGAAAATAAAGTAGCAGGAAACATCGAAAAAATTGTCGAAAACCGTAAAATGCACGATAAAATTCTCGGAGTATGCATTCCACTTGAAAAAGTTGTTGAAGTTAAAGACGACAAAACAGTTGAAGTAGAGAGAATGGTTTTTCCGGGTTATGTTGTTGTTAAATTGGCGGTTGAGTATGACGATGATAACCAGCCTCAGGTTCCAAATGAAACCTGGCATGCTATCAGATACACTCGTGGAGTTACAGGCTTTGTAGGTCCTGAAAGCAAACCAGTGCCACTTACAGAACAAGAAGTAGAAAAACTTGGTATTGAAACAAAAGTGGTTGAAGTTACTTACGATGTAGGTGATATGGTTACTGTTACAGATGGTCCGTTCGAAGGCTTCTCAGGTGTAGTTGAAGCACTCGATACTGACAAGAATATGGTAAGAGTTACTATTTCTATGTTTGGTAGAGAAACACTTGTTGAGTTCCAACTCAATCAAGTACAGAATGCAGTAGAATAAACTGCAAAAATTAATTTGGTAACGAGCGTTAATTAACGCTGTTATATGCGACATTTTGTCGCGTGTGGGAGGAGCAAGGCGAGCTTCTTGTTCCGCCATACCACGAATTTTGGAGGTGCAAAACATGGCTCAAAAAGTTGTAGGTCTTATTAAATTGCAAATTCCCGCTGGTAAAGCAACTCCGGCACCACCTGTTGGTCCTGCATTAGGTCAACACGGCGTAAACATTATGGCGTTCACAAAAGAATTCAATGAACGTACAAAGAACGACATGGGTCTTATTATCCCAGTTGTTATCACAGTTTATGCAGACCGTTCTTTCACATTTATTACAAAGACACCACCTGCTGCTGTTCTTATTAAGAAAGCATGTGGTATTGAAAGCGGTTCAGGTGTACCGAACAAAACTAAAGTTGCAACAATTACCGGAGAGCAAGTAAGAAAAATCGCAGAGCAGAAAATGCCTGACTTAAACGCAGCAGATATCGATGCAGCTATTTCAATGGTTGCTGGTACTGCACGTAGCATGGGCGTTACTGTTGTTGATTGATGCTCCCGGGTGGGAGGAAATTCCGATTTAACCACTCTATAGGGAGGAAATAAAAGACTATGAAACATGGTAAAAAATATGTAGAGAGCGCAAAACTCGTAGATAGCACAAAGCTCTATGACGTAGCAGAAGCTCTCGAGCTTGCAGCAAAGACTGCAAGTGCTAAATTTGATGAAACTGTTGAGATGCACATTCGTCTCGGTGTTGACTCACGTCACGCTGACCAACAGGTTAGAGGCGCTGTTGTTCTTCCTAACGGCACTGGTAAAAAAGTTCGCGTTGCTGTATTTGCAAAAGGCGATGCTGCAAGTGCTGCTGAAGCTGCAGGTGCTGATATCGTAGGTGCAGAAGACCTTCTCGCTCAGATTCAGGGCGGTATGATGGACTTCGACGTATGTATCGCTACACCAGATATGATGGGTCTCGTAGGTCGTTTAGGTAAAGTTCTCGGTCCAAGAGGTCTTATGCCTTCACCAAAAGCTGGTACTGTTACACCTGATGCTGCTAAAGCTGTTGAAGAAGCAAAAGCTGGTAAAATTGAGTACCGTCTTGACAAAACAAATATTATTCACTGCCCAATTGGTAAAGCTTCATTCGGTGGCGAGAAATTAGCAGAAAATGCTAACGCTCTTCTTGACGCTGTTATTAAAGCAAAACCAGCTGCAACAAAAGGTACTTATATCCGTTCTTGCGTTGTTGCTACAACAATGGGCCCTGGTATCCGTGTAAATGCTGCAAAGCTTACAGGTACAGCTGCTGAATAATAAAAAAAGTGTTGACAAGCACAAAAATTTGTGCTAATATACCTATGCTGTTCTAAAGACAGTAGGTGCAAAGT
>JAZNCY010000282.1:0-2438 GCA_045587825.1 Acutalibacteraceae bacterium | reverse complement strand
CAGTACAGTTCCTGCATTGTTTTTAACTGCAAAAATTCACGAGAATGATAAGTTGGAGGCGTATGAAAGTGGTGGCGATGATTACTTAACAAAGCCTTTTTCACAAAACGAGCTTCTTATGAAGGTGAATTCTTTAATAAGACGATATCGTGATTATTCAGGTAAGTCACAGGAAAGCAGTAGAGCAGATGCAATTATGCTTGATGAGAAAAACAAAAGAGCATATAAATCTGGTGCTTTGCTTAATTTAACAGATACAGAATATGATATTTTAGCATTCTTTATTGAAAACAGAGGCAAGCCTGTTGATACAAAAACACTTTATGAAAAAATATGGGATGAGAAATATGTTCCGTCAGTGCAGAATACTATAATGGTTCACATTCTTAATCTTCGTAAAAAAATTGAAGATGATCACACAAACCCAGTATTCTTAAAAACAATCTGGGGAAAGGGGTATCAGTTTGACTAATAAAAAAATAAACGGTAAGAAGTTTGTTTCACTAAAAACAAAAATTGTGTTATGCGTGCTTCTGGCGTTCATACTTGCAGTAATATCTTCACTTGTGGCTTTCTACGTCAGTGAATTTGTTGTTGATGAATTTTTTCTAAGTGAAGAAGCCGAAGCTCAGCGTGACGTTGAGCTTTATCAGTCATTCGTTGAGTTCGTAGAAACTGAAAATGTTGCATCAACCGAAAGCGAAAAGCTCGACAAATGGATTAGTCAGTATAAAGACAGAGTTTATCTCACAATTTACAGAGAAGACCGTGTGTTCTTAAAAGATTTTGAAATAAGTGGTGATGAAGTTATTCCACCCGATGTTACAGAAGATGAAAATGATAAACAAGACATAAGTACCCCTTTAGGAGAAGGCAATTTATACAGTAACTATGACAGAACAATTTATTCTGTTGCTTTTACTGATGGCGTTTGTGCTGTGACTATAGGTCACGAATATTCACAGGCTTACACAACAATAATTATATGTATTGCTCTTGTGGTATTTTTTATTGTTTTCTTAACAATAACAAGTGGATTTAATAACCGATTGAGGTTAAGAGTTAAAAATCTTTCAGAGCAGGTTTCAGAGGTTAGTGCGGGTGAGCTTAATAAGCCAATAGCTCTTGATGGTAGAGATGAGGTTACAATTCTTTCAGAAGATATAGAAACAATGAGAAGCACTCTTGTAGACAAAATTAATAGTGAAAACAAGGCGTGGAAAACAAATCAGGAGTTAATCACATCAATTTCACACGATATAAGAAATCCGTTAACATCACTTGTTGGGTATTCAGATATTCTTCACAATAAGCAATATTCGAGTCAGGCAGAGTGTGAAAGTTATTTAGAACGATGCCGTGACAAGATTTACAGATTAAAAGAGCTTACCGACGAGCTTTTTAAATATGCTCTTGTTTATGGCAAACAAGAGGTAGAAGTCAACAAAACAGAAGAGGATGCTTCAATTCTTTTGGGTCAGTTAATAGGTGAGCCTTTAACAGAGTTAAAAAGTGAAAATTGCAATACATCTTTGACTGTTCTTATAAATGATATTACTGTTTCAGTAGATGTTCTTGTTTTAAAAAGAGTTTTTGACAATCTCTTTTCAAATATAAGAAAGTACGCTGATTTAGAAAAACCAGTTGTTGCAACTGTTACCAAGAATGGCGAAAAGCTGAATGTTAAACTTATAAATTATATAAGAAACGTTGACAACCCTATAGAAAGCTCTAAAATAGGTCTTCGTACCTGCGAAAGACTTTGTAAATCGCTCGACATTGATTTTTCTTATTCAGAAAAGAAAGATAAATTTACAGCAGAATTATTTATTCCTATAGTAAAAATAGTGGAAAATAAAGATTAAAATAATGTTTTATTTGTTTAACATTTTCTATTGCATTTTTAAAGAACTTGTGTTATTATACTTAAGTCTATGTGTGCGTTGTAGTCGATAGGTTACAACGGCAGTTAATGGCAACATTAAAGCTGGCGGTCCGCTACTGCTTTGCAGCATGAACGCTTGAAAAAATTCGGAGGTTTAATATGGACGCATTAAAACTTATTGCACAAGACAGCCTTAAGGCTGAAAAACCTGCTTTCTCTATCGGTGATACTGTAAGAGTAGACGTTAAAATCCGTGAAGGTGAAAGAGAAAGAATTCAGGCATTCGAGGGTACTGTTATTGCTATCAATGGTAGCGGTGTAACAGAAACTTTCACAGTTCGTCGTGTTTCTTACGGCGTTGGTGTTGAAAGAGTATTCCCTGTAAACTCACCAAACGTTGCAGATGTAAAAATTGTTCGTTACGGTAAAGTTCGTAGAGCAAAACTTTATTATCTTCGTGACAGAGTTGGTAAGGCTTCTAAGGTTAAAGAAAAAATTGGCTAATGCCAAACAAAACGTGGGGCAGGTGAAAATCTGCCCCTCATTGTTTAAT
>JAZNCY010000281.1:0-4447 GCA_045587825.1 Acutalibacteraceae bacterium | reverse complement strand
GTACGGATGTAGTTGTTATTTTATATCAAAATTTCAGTTTTTGATTTCTGTTCACTGTTAATTAATCTTTTAAAAATTCTTTCACGCTACCAGTAACACCTGCAAGGCTCTGGAGGTCTGATGGAACAATAATCTTGGTTGCTTTGCCGTCTGCAGCCTTTTCGAATGCTTCCATACCTTTGAGTGAAAGATATTCTTTAGAAGGTGTTGCCTCGTTGATAAGGCGAATACCTTCAGCCTGAGCAGTCTGAACAGCGATAATTGCGCTTGCTTCACCTTCTGCTTCACGGATTTTAGCCTCTTTAACAGCGTCAGCAGCAAGAATTTTAGCCTCTTTGTCAGCTTCAGCAGCAAGAATTTGTGCTTCTTTCTGACCTTGTGCCACGAGAACCTGTGATTCTTTTTCACCCTCTGCACGAAGGATTGCTTCACGGCGTTCACGCTCTGCCTTCATTTGTTTTTCCATTGCTTCCTGAATTTCTTTTGGAGGAAGAATGTTTTTAAGCTCAACTCTGTTTACTTTAATACCCCAAGGGTCAGTAGCTTCATCGAGAATACCACGGATTTTTGCGTTGATAGTATCACGTGAAGTGAGAGTGTGGTCGAGTTCGAGTTCACCGATGATGTTACGGAGTGTAGTTGCTGTTAAGTTTTCAATAGCAGCAATTGGATATTCAACACCATAAGTGAAGAGCTTAGGGTCTGTAATCTGGAAGAACACAACTGTATCAATCTGCATTGTAACGTTATCTTTTGTAATAACAGGCTGTGGTGGGAAATCAACAACTTGCTCTTTTAAAGAAACGATTTTTGCAACCTTTTCAATGAAAGGAATTTTGATGTGTAAACCAGTTTCCCAGGTAGAGTGGAATGTACCAAGACGTTCAACAACGTATGCTTTTGATTGTGGTACAATTTTGATGTTTGCAACAATGAGTAAAATAGCGAGTACTAAAAGTACAAGAACAGCAATAATAGCTTCCATAATGAATTTCTCCTTTTAATTTTTTGGTTTTACTATAAGTTTAACTCCCTCAATACGTTCAACAACAATTGTTGTATTTTCAGGAATTTCAACTTCATCACTAAAGGACCTTGCAGTCCATACGGAACCACGTACTTTAACAGTTCCTTTTGCATTAAGATTCGAAATCGCTTCTGTAACAACACCCTCTGCATTTATATACATATCTGCATTAGTAGGTTGTTTTCTTATTCTTGTATATTTTTTTGCAATAGGTCTTAAAGCCACAAGAACAATTAAAGAAACAACAACGAAGATTACAACCTGAATAATCGGGTTTTCAATAAAGAAACTCGAAATGAATGCAACAAGCGAGCCTGCTGCAAACCAGATTGTAAGTAGATTTGCGGTAGCAGCTTCAACAATTACGAAAAACGCTAAAAGTCCGAGCCATACCCAAACCATCATAAAAATCACTCCTTTATAAAAAATTATAATTCCCAATTTATTTCATTAGTACAATTATACACTTATATATGTTAAATTTCAATAATTTTTTGTGAAATTTTATTCATAAATCAGGAGTCTCTAATTCCTAATTCCTAATTCCTAATTCCTGATTTCTCATCTTCCTGTTTCGTTCTTCACAAACCTGCGCCCAGGTTGGCATTGAATTTAAAATATCTGAAAGATTAGAAAGTTCTGTTGGAACGTCTATTTTTTGTGGGCAATTCTGTGCACATAGGCCACAACCAATACACGCAGTAGATTGTTTTTCTTCTGGGAGAGCATCTATTCGAATTCTCGTTGCTACCGCTTTCTGAATCTTTAATTCATTGTAAATAGAAATCATAAACGGAATATTAAGCTCTTTAGGGCAATCTTTAAGACAATAGCCACAACCCGTACAAGGAACAGAATCTTTTAAGGTTTCTGCAACTTCTAAAAGTGCATTTATTTCAGTTTCATTTAACGGCTTATCATTTTTAAAAATCTCAACATTTTCTTTAACCTGAGAAAACTCTGACATACCGCTTAAAATCATTCTAACGTTTGGTAGGTTGAGAAGAAAACGAAACGCCCATTCTACTGGTGTTACGTCTTCCCTTAAAGCATTTAATTTAGCAGTTGCTTCTTTAGATAAATTTGCCAACTTACCACCACGTAATGGCTCCATTATGTAAACAGGAATATTTCTTTCTGTTAATAAATCATATTTTGCTTTACCATCTTGTAAAGTCCAGTCAAGGTAATTAAGCTGAATCTGACAGAATTCCATAGCGTCGCCACAGTAATCTAAAAAGTCTTTTAAAAGTTCAACGCTACAATGACAAGAAAAACCAAGGTGTTTGATTTTACCAAGTTCTTTTTGCTTTTTAAAGTAATCTAATATACCCCACTTCTCATCTTTATAAACGCTTATTGAATTCTCATTTATATTGTGAAGTAAATAGTAATCAAAGTAATCTACCTGACATCTTTCTAATTGCTCAAGAAAAATAGGTTCAGGGTAATAAGTGTCAGTAATCTGATGACCAGGATATTTATTTGCAATCATAAAACTTTCACGTGGATATCTCTTTAAAATATCACCCAAGACTGTTTCTGATTTACCAGAATGATAAACATAAGCGGTATCAAAATAATTTACGCCATTCTCTAAAGCATAATCTATCATTCTTTCAGTTTCTTCGTAATTCACGCTTTCATCACTATTTACTGGAAAGCGCATACAACCAAAGCCAAATCTTTTAATAGTTTCCATTATTTATCACCTATATACATTTTATTTAAAGCTCTAACGCGTTCTCTTATTTCTACACGAACTATTTCTGGCTCTAAAACCTCTACCCTGTCACTGTATTTAAGTGCCCAGTTAACCATTTCATTCGCTGAACAATTAACTGTTACTGTTTCGCCATCTTTTTTGCTTTTATTAACAGTAAAATGAGAACCGAATGTATCATAAAGAAACGTATATGAATATTTATCGCTACGTGAAATATCGTCAACACGAGGTAATTCTAAAACCTTTAATTTAATTTCAATCGGCTCGTCATTCGCCATATTAAGATGCGAGTAATGAAAATCATCAGACCATTTTTGTGGCAAGCCGTGAACGTCTTTTTTGTTTGTGATTTTTTCATTTTCTTTGTTTGCTGAATCAGAATAAACTCTTACCTCTGACATTAAGTCAACACGCCACAATGACATAACTTTTTTGTAGTTTTTACCCATAAAGCTATCTTTACAGGCAACTACGTAATATTTACCGCTATTTGCAACAAGGTAATAAGGGCTTATAATCTCTTTAGAAAGACTCTGGCGTTCTAATTTACCCTCGCTATCAATTCCATTGTAATAAAACGTTACTCTTACGCCATTTTCAATAGCATTTTCGATAGTCTTAATATTTTTACGATAATAATCATTATCTACAATTTTTTCTGGTTCAATTTTTGAAATAGCAGACACTTTTTCTTCGTAATAAATTGTACCTAATTCTTCTTTGATTTTCTTAACTAATTTTTTTGCAGTTTTTTCATCAAGAGACTCTGAAAGAGTTATTGCTTCAATAATTTCGTCTAATTCTTCATAAGAAAAAGCTTGATTATAATAAAGGTTTCTTATTGGCAATTTATCTATTGAAGTATATTCAACAGGCGTTTTTGACTTTTTAGAGCCGTGAACAGAAGAAAAAGCATCGAAAACTACACGCCAGTCCTTTTCTTTTAATAATTCACCATTATCATTTGAATTAAGTGCTAATGCAATCTGGTTAATGTAGCTGTTAGAAGTTTCTTTTGCACCAAGGTATTGTGAAACTTTTTCATCCTTTCGCATAGCGGCCTGGGTTGTAGGATGGTCTTTATCAGTATTCTTTTTTAAATACTCTGCTATTTTGTAACAGCTTTCAAAAATCGGAATCTGCTTTCTTTCTGCCATAAAATCACCTTTTTTCTAATATAGATTTATTTTAACATATTATTTAAAAGTATGCAAGTAAGAGTAGTTATCAGTAATTCAATAATAGCAAAGGAGTAACCATTTGAGGCTACTCCCTTGTTTATTCAAAAATATTTGAAGCTTATCTTGTTACTGCAGCAGTTGCTGAGCTTGTCTGACCAGTTTTGCTCTTAACTGCCTTTACTTTGTATTTATATTGTACTCCTGCTACTGCAGTTGCATCAATATAACTTGTTGCTCCCGCTGCTGCAGTTGTAATATGACTGTAACCTGTCCACGCTCCATTCTGGAATGTTGCACGATAAATTTTGAAGCTTGTTGCTCCCTGAATCTGATTCCAGTTAACTGCAATTCCGTTTGCAGTTTTTGTAGCTGTTGCAGTTGGCTTTGTTAAGAAATACATTGACTTTGTCTGCACCTTATCGCAAACAACCTTACCTCTTACTGCTTTAACACAATATTTATATTTTTGACCGCTTACCACACTTGTATCAGTCCAGGATTTTGTTGTACCCT
>JAZNCY010000280.1:0-2407 GCA_045587825.1 Acutalibacteraceae bacterium | reverse complement strand
GAAGAGGAGGGCTTCCGCCGCTTTGTTGATGATATGCACATTCTCTACAACATAATGCATAAGCGTTACCCTGAACTTAAATATTATCTTTTCGGTCACAGTATGGGTTCATTCTGTGCAAGGGTATATGCTGGTACTTTCTCAGAGGATTTATCTGGTCTTATTATCTGTGGCACAGGTCAGGCACCAGCGGGGCTCGAGTTTGCTATTAATTCGTTAAGAGAATTAACTAAGAAGGTTGGCACAAGAACCCGTAATGCAGTTATGGGTGGTGCATTAAATAAAATTTCATCTTTGGGAATTAAAGACAGAACTTCAGATTTAGACTGGTTAAGCTATAACAAGAAGAACGTTGAAGATTATAAAAACGATTCTCTTTGTGGAATTGAACTTACAGTTGCTGGTATGAGAGATTTAGGCTCTATAGCACTTCTTGCGAGTGATAAATTATGGCCAGCATCAGTAAGAGTTGGGCTTCCAATTCTCATTATATCCGGTGCAGATGACCCTATTGGTATGGGTGGCAAGGGTCCTACTGCTTGTGCTGACAGTTTAATCGCTTATGGTCACGAGCCAGAGGTGATTATTTACCCGAATATGCGCCACGAAATTTTAAATGAAGATGATAACGAAAAGGTTTACCTCGATATTTTAGGTTTTCTCAATACGGCATCATTCTGAAAGGTAGTTTAATAATTTGCAGGAAAACAAGTTTTTTATTTCTGCTACCGAGATGGCAGAGCAAAATGAATATAAGAAAAAAGTAAAGAATATTGTTAAATCAAGATTTGAGGGCAAAACACCAAAAGCGTTTGTTCACACTTACGGTTGTCAGGGTAATGTTGCTGACAGTGAGCACATTAAAGGTCAGCTTGTAGAAATGGGTTACAAGATGACTGAAACCTTGGAAGAATCAGATATTATAATTTATAACACCTGTGCAATCCGTGAACACGCTGAAGACCGAGTTTTTGGTAATGTAGGTGCCTTAAAGACTTTAAAAAAGAATAATAAAAATCTCATAATTGGTCTTTGTGGGTGTATGATGCAACAAGAACACGTTGCTGAAAAAATCAAAAACAGTTACCCTTACGTAAATCTTGTTTTCGGTACTCACGCTCTTCATAAATTACCAGAATTACTTTTCAAGGTGTTCAAAACAAAGAAAAGAGTTTTTTCAGTTGAAGAATGTGACGGCGTAATTGCAGAGGGTATGCCGAATGAACGTGACAGTGGCGAAAATGCCTGGCTTCCAATTATGTATGGTTGTGACAATTACTGTTCATATTGTGTTGTACCTTATGTAAGAGGCAGAGAGCGAAGCCGTGAAGCAGAGGTTGTTTTAAAAGAAGCAGAAGATTTAATAAATGAAGGTTATAAGAAAATCACTCTTTTGGGTCAGAATGTCAATTCTTATGGCAAGAGTTTAGAAAACGGAATAAATTTTGCAGAGCTTATAAGAAGGCTCGATAAAATCGAAGGCAATTATACATTTGATTTTATGACTTCTCATCCTAAAGATTGCACAAAAGAGCTTATCGATGTTTTAGCTTCTTCAAAGCATTTCTGTGGTCATTTACATTTACCTGTTCAATCAGGGAATAATAGAATTCTCAAAGAAATGAACAGAAAATACACAAGAGAGCATTATCTCGATTTAGTAAATTACGCTAAAGAAAAAATTCCTAATGTAGATATAACAACCGATATTATTGTCGGCTTCCCTGGTGAAACTTACGAGGAGTTTTTAGATACAGTTTCTCTCGTAAAAGAAGTAAAATACGGCTCAATGTTCACATTTATTTATTCAAAGCGTAAAGGTACAAAGGCAGCCACTTTCCCTGACCCTGTTTCAAAAGAAGAAAAAACAAAATGGTTTATGGAGCTTTTAAAGGTTCAGGAAGAAATCGCAAAATGCGATAATTGATTTATAAACAATGTTTCATTGTGAAATTTTTTATAAAAGAAAGGAAGTATAACAATGAGTGTTATCGAACTTACAAGACAATTAGGTGCAGCTATTCAGGCTGACGAACGCTACAAGGCTTTTGACGAAGCTAAAAAAGCAAATGATGCAGACAAGGAATTAAACGACCTTATCGGCAAAATCAACCTTATTCAGATGAATTATCAACAAGAGGCTTCAAAAGGTGAAGAAGCAGACGAAAGCAAGATGGAAGCTTACGGCAAAGAATTCGAAGAAGCTTATCGCGCAGTAATGCTTAACGGCAATATGGTTAAGTTTGAAGCAGCAAAAACCGCTATTGACGATATGATGAACGAAATTATGGGTATTCTTGCTCTTTGCATTGATGGACAAGACCCAGCAACTTGCGAACCAGCTCACGAGCATTCTTGTGGCGGTAGCTGTGAAAGCTGCGGCGGTTGCCACTAATCTTTTAAAAAC
>JAZNCY010000279.1:0-3295 GCA_045587825.1 Acutalibacteraceae bacterium | reverse complement strand
TATAATGCTGACCGCAGGTCCCACAATTTTTAATTTTAAATTCTTAATTTTTAATTTCAAAAACTTATTTTATATACATCTCTGGTACATTTCCAAGCATAACTGTCTCTGCTAAAAGAATTTCTGTTTCTACTGTTTCGGTCTGATAAAGTGTACCGACGTTTATGTTTACGTCAACTTTTATTTTTAAGTTGATGCTATGCAAGGTTTGGTTAATTCCAGCACTTTTAAAGCTTGACGTAATATCTGTTTCTATAAAACCATAGTCGGTTAATTTAACCTGGAATTCAATACCTATATAGTCTAAAATATAACTGTCAAAAAGATTGCCTAAAGAGACTCTGATTTTTTCACCACGGCTATCCTTTAATTCATTTGCAATAGCGTTTGTAACGCCTGCTTTTAGTTTGTTTATTGCTATTGTATTCGTGCCAATGGTAGTAACCTCTTTTTTATCATTTAAAGAAACTGTTATTAAATCAGTGTAAATAATATTGTTTTCTTGCAGATAATCAGCAACACATTCATTTATCATAAGAGTAACTTCGTTTTTTACTATATATTTTGCGTTTTCTCTTACAACAGGTCTTATAGGAATATCGAGAAGAATAAAAAGAATAGAAAAAATTAAAAACACGCACGTGCATTTAAAGGTGAGTGCGTGTTTTTGTTTTTTGGGAATATATCTTTTGGCTTTTATATGTATTCTTCGTCGTCTCGGCTTGAAATAAAACTTTACCATACACTTCACCGTTATATTATATGCGAGGTTTAATTGAAAGTTGAAAGTTGTAAATTAGGAAATAGGAAGTAGGAAGTAGGAAATAGGGCTTCGCTAAAAATAAAATCACCTTATCATTTAAAGTTGATTTATGCACCAACAAAAAATGATAAGGCAAATTAAAACTAATTCCTAGTTCCTACGGTTTTAATTCTCTATAAATTTACTCATAAGACTATGTCCAACCTCAATGAAATTACCAGTAGCCTTCGCAGTATTCTCTGTAAATGTTTCAATGCCAGAGTCAGCGTGCTTTGATTTCTGATAAATCATATATGGCACAGGGTCACTTGCGTGTGTCATAGTTTTAATTGGTGTTGGGTGGTCTGGTAAAACCATAATTTTGTAGTCGTCAAGTTTTTCTAATTCAGGGAGAATTGTGCCTAAAACAAGCTCGTCAATCATTTCGATTGCCTTAACCTTGTTGTGTGGCTCATTTCTGTGACCGCATTCGTCTGGTGCTTCTAAATGTATGTAAACAAAATCGTGAGTTTTAAGCTCCTCTAAAGCACATTTAGCCTTACCTACAAAATTAGTGTCAATGTAGCCAGTAGCACCCTCAACCTCTGGTGCAGACATATTGGCACATTTTGCAATACCTTTTAATAAATCAACTGCAGAAATAATAGAGCCGCTTACGTTATATTTCTCTTTAAAATCAGGTAAAGCAGGCTTTGTGCCTTCACCCCAGAGCCAGATTGAGTTTGCTGGCTTTTCGCCTCTTGCAATTCTCTCTTTATTAACAGGGTGTTCCATTAAAAAGTCGTAGCTTTCTTTCATCATTTTAATTAACTCTTGTGCATTAGGGGAAGATGAAAGATGCTCTTTAATAACCTTGCCAGAAATATCGTGTGGAGGTGTCATTTTACCTAAATCAAGAGTGCCATTGTTCCATACAAGACAATGTCTGTAAGCAACACCACCGTAGAATTTGAAAATATCGTTACCGAAATGCTCTTGTACAGATTTAATAATTTCTCTTGCTTCTTTAGTAGAAATATCACCAGCGCTGTAATCTACCATAGTTTTATCTTCATAGTTTTCTTCATCTGAAAGAGTAACTAAATTGCAACGGAAGATAATATCGGTATCCTTCATATCTACACCAATGCTTACTGCTTCAAGTGGTGAACGACCTGTGTAGCATTCTTTTGGGTTGTAGCCTAAAACGCTCATATTTGCAATATCGCTACCAGGCTTTAAACCATCACCAACAGTTTTTACAATACCCATTTTGCCGAATCTTGCTAATTTATCAAGGTTTGGCTTTTTTGCTACCTCCATAGGTGTTTTGCCGTTTAAAGCATCAACTGGGTAGTCTGCCATACCATCATAAAGAACAACAATATACTTCATAAAAAATACCCCTTAAAATTCATCTGAAAAATTACTATATAAATATACAACTTATTTAAAGTGAATGTCAACAAAATGTGAAAAATATATTGAAAATGTTTTTTTATGTTGTATAATTGTATTATTAAAATAAACTTACAAGGAGTAATTTTTATGAAATTCCCAATAGCATTACAGCTCTATTCAGTAAGAGATGATATGGAAAAAGATTTTTATGGCACACTCGAAAAGGTTAAGGCTTTAGGCTACGAGGGTGTAGAATTTGCGGGTCTTTTTGGTGAAAACCCTACAAAAATCAAAGCAAAATTAGCAGAGCTTAATTTAACACCAATTTCTGCTCACGTGCCTTATTATGATATGTTAGAAAACCCAACAGAGGTTTTAAAGGATTATAAAGAAATTGGTTGTAAATATGTTGTAGTACCTTACCTTACAGAAGAATGCCGTCCGGGTACAGATGGTTTTATAGATACAGTTAAAGGTATAAGAAAAATCGGTGAAGCAGCAAAAGAATTAGGACTTCAGCTTCTTTACCACAACCACGATTTTGAATTTATTAAAATCGACGGTGAATATGCACTTGATATTCTTTATAATGAAGTACCAGCAGAATTTTTACAGACAGAAATTGATACTTGCTGGGTAAACGTAGGTGGCGAAAATCCTGCTGGCTATATTGAAAAATATACAGGTCGTTCACCAGTTGTTCACCTTAAAGACTTTGTTGGCTCAAACAATGGTGGCCCACTTTATAAGCTTATTGGTATTGAGGAAGAAGAAACTGAAGCTAAAGAGCAGACATTTGAATTCAGACCAGTAGGCTACGGCGTTCAGGACTTTAAAGCAATCTTAAAGTCAGCTGAAAAAGCAGGCGCTTCTTGGGTAGTTGTTGAACAGGATAATCCATCAATGGATAAAACTCCACTCGAGTGTGCGAAGTTGAGCATTGAGTATCTTAAAGGAATCAACGCTTAAAAAGAATTGAGAATTGAAAATGGAAAATTGAAAATTTCGGAAGTCCTGCGGACTTGTGATTATAATTATTAGTCAATAAGAAATAGTTTATCCTATCATTTATGGTTGTTTTTAATATCAACTACAAATGATAGGATAAGTTTGTTTTTATTGATAAATAATTTACAATAGCGTCGCAGACCC
>JAZNCY010000278.1:0-4249 GCA_045587825.1 Acutalibacteraceae bacterium | reverse complement strand
AAATTAGAAAGTATTAAAACAATTGTTGAAAGTGAATATTTAAATTTAAAAGAAAATTTAAGAATGTTGGTACTTACTGATTTTATAAAAAAAGATTTATTAAAATTAGTTGGTACAAATGACGATATTCACGATATGGGCACTGTGCCTGTTTTTGAAAAAATAAGAAGAAGCGTAAACCCCGAATGTAAAATTGCACTTCTTTCTGGTACTCTTGTTATTGTGCCTGATTCTGCATTAGAAACAATTAAAAATATTGCTAATGAAGAAGGTGTTTCTTTCACAACTAAAAATATTGAAAACACTTTGCACACTCAGATTAATTTTAGTGGTTCTAATAAAAATAAGGTGAAAATTATTACACGTACTTTCCAGACGGGCGTTATAAACGTTTTGGTTGGTACTAAGTCACTTCTTGGTGAGGGTTGGGATTCACCAAATATTAATTCGCTTATTTTAGCAAGCTTTGTTGGTAGCTTTATGCTTTCTAATCAGATGCGAGGCAGAGCTATAAGAATTGACAAAAATAATCCTGAAAAAATCTCAAATATATGGCATCTTTCTACAGTTGAACCAAGTGCTGACGGTGAAAATTCAACTATTGCCGGTGATGATTTTGAAACTATTAAAAGAAGATTTAATTGTTTTCAGGCTCCGGCTTATAATCAGAACGTTATTGAAAATGGAATTGAAAGAATCGATATATTAAAACCACCATTTGATGAAGCAAATATAAAAAGCATAAATCAGCAAATGCTTTATTTTGCCTCACAGCGTGAAAAGGTTAAAGAAAAATGGAATGGTGCTGTAAGAGGTAGCAACCACCCAGAAATAGTTGAAGAATGTGAAGTTCCAAAAACAGTGCAACCAACAAGTGTTATTCACAAAAATAAAATTATTACTATTATTTTAGCAATATTTATTTTAATTGCAGTTTTACTTGGCATTATTACAGGTGGATTTTTAGGCTTTATTTTATTCGCACTTTCTATAGTTGGAATTTATTTCTTATTTAAAAATTCAAAAATTGTATTTAAGCATTTATCACCAGAAAAAACTGTTGAAACATTTTCAAACGCTGTTTTTAAATCACTTAAAGAAATTGGCGAAATTGATACAAAAGGTGCTAAGGTTTATATTGGCAAAAGAGAAGATGGTAGTGTTAGCTGTTCTTTACAAAAGGCAACTGCCAGAGAAAAGAATGTTTTTAAAAATGCAATTACAGAAATGCTCTCACCTATTGATGACCCGAGATATTTAATTGTAGCCGCAAAGAATTCATCGGGTAAAATTAAATATAATTACGTATTCAGTTACGCTTGCCCGAGTATTTTAAGTGTAAATAAAGAAACTGCAGAAATATTTAAAATGCATTTAAAATCTACCGGTGCGAATTTCGATTTAATTTTCACAAGAAATCAAAATGGCAGAAAAGAGCTTTTTAAATGTAAAAAGATGTCTTATATTAATTTAAGCAAGGGCGTAAAAAATAAAAGGACAGTTAAATAACTACAATAACAAAAACCCGTTGTCAATGACAACGGGTTTTTGTTATTAATTATCTTGTGGATATTCTAAGTGGATTATTTTTCTTATTTCATCCATCTGTTTTGTTATATAGAGAGTTTGCTCGTGGGTTACAATTGGGCTTTCTTTAAGACCTTTTAAAACACAATCTGAAAAATGGGTAATTTGTTCTTCAAAGCCGTTACCCTTATATGGTGTTGAAATAATCTCACTTTCACCATCATTGAGTTGTAATTTAATTTCTTGTGGTGCATAAAAGCGTGGTAAATAGGCATAACCTTTTGTACCATAAATATAGCCCTCGTTTGGTTTTCTTAATAAAACCGCACTTGAAACATCAGCAATTGCACCACTTTTATATTTCATTAAAATACAAGTGTGAGCATCAACATCATTAAAAAGATTCGCCTGAGCGTTAACTTCTAAAACCTCTTTACCAAGATACCAACTTGCAAAATTAAGACCATAAACTCCAACATCAAGAAGCGAGCCACCACCATTCGCATTTATCAAGGCGTGGTGGTCAAGTTCATCTTCATCAAATGCATAGCAGAATTTACCTTCTACACCTAAAATATCACCTAATCTACCACTTTTAACAATCTCAAGCATTTTTAGCGTACCAGGTACTAAGCGTGCCCACATCGCTTCCATTAAGAGAACATCATTTTCTTTTGCGCAGTTAAACATTTCTTCTGCTTCTTTGGTGTTTATGCACATTGGTTTTTCACATAACACGTGTTTTTTATTATTCATCATAAGAACAGATGCATTTATATGCTCTGAGTGAGGAACGGCAATATAGGCTGCATCTATTACTTCACTTTCTGCCATATCCTTATAGATATAAAATCTATTCTCTATATTAAATTCATCACCGAATTTTTCAGCATTTTCTTTTGTTCTGGAAGCTACTGCTACAAGCTCTGCATTCTCTACATTTTTAATTGCATTGGCAAAACGATGAGCAATAGTACCCGTTCCCACAATACCGAATCTTATTTTTTTCATATTTTTTATTCTCCTATGAAAATTTGATTTTCTTAAGTATATCATACTCTCAAGCGCTATGCAACAAAATGAAGCACGACAAAATATTTAAAAAGTAGTGACAATTTTTTCAGAAAGTGCTAAAGTGAACGTGAGGTGAGATTATGACGAAAATTTCAAAAAATATTAAAAGACTCAGAAACGCTCAGGGTATAAGTCAGGAAGCGTTAGCTGAAAAGCTTTTCATTTCACGTCAGGCAGTTTCTTCCTGGGAGAACGACAGAACTCAACCTGATATTGAAATGATTGGTAAATTAGCAGAAGTTTTCAACGTTTCAATTGAAGAACTCATTTATGGTGAAAAAAGAAAGCTTGAACTTGAAAACGAAGAGCCAAAACAGAACAACAAATTACTTATAATAATCTTCTCTATTTTAGGTTCATTGTTTGTTGCAATTGGTATTATATTTTTTATTTTCTTTGGTTGGGAAAGTTTTGGAATTGGCATAAAAACATTCTTGGGACTTTTACCAATGTTAGCCGGTCAAATAGTTGCAATTTACACATATATGAAAAAAAGACACTCGATTGCCTTCTGTGAAAGTGGTGCTTTAGTGTGGTCTGTTGGTGTTACTGCTACCCTACTTTTAGTTAATGGAATTCTCGGAATTGATATTGAACTTTTTATACTTTTAGCACTAAGTGCAATTTTAATTCTACCAAGCGTATATATCTTTAACTCGGTTTCAACTTTGGTAGGATTTTTTGGATTAGTATTAACAGCTACAGCTAATGGTATCAACGATTTATTGACTATTTTCTTCTTAGCAATAAGTATGATTGCAGGTGTATTTTTCACAAAGCACTCAAAAAGTAAAGTCGAAGATTTCCGACATAATTTCAGCGTATGGATTTCAACAATTGCAGTATTTATTTCAATTATAGAATTAGTTATTGGGCTTGATTCAACACTATTTTCAATCAGCATATTTGGTGTATTTTTAGCACTTTTCACTTCCCTTTTTGCTTTCAGTAAAGAGAGAGTTTTCAATAAACCTTTTTATCTTTTGGGCACGCTTGGTTTAGTGGGAACTTTAACTTTTTTAACAATGATAGATGATATAGTTACATTTGATTTTGTTTTTAATACTTCCTATTTCAAAGAAGAAAACTTGTTACCATATTTAATCATAAACTTAATAATATACCCTTTGATTATAGGTTTCGGTGCTTTTGCCGGAAGAAACACTATTAGCAAAAATCCGTTAAAAATAGCAATTTTACTTATAGGTACAACTTCAACTTTATTTGCAGTATTATGTGGTGATTGTTTTGTTCCATTTGCAATTATACTTACTATTGCGCTCGCTATTTGCTACATTATTATTGGCTCTAAGTCAAACAAGCTTTATGAGCTGAACGTAGGTCTTCTTGCAATAATTGTTATTATGTTCAGAATTATAACTGAATTAAGCGAAAACTTGTTGGGCATTGGTTTTATATTCTTAGCTTCTGGTGTAATTCTTTTCACAGTTAACTTCTTATTATTGAGAAAAGCAAAAAGAGATAAAGAAAGCCTTCAGGTAAGTTCTCAGGTTTCTGAAATTACAGACGGAGGTGACATAGATGCTTAAAGAAAAAGGAAAAATAATTTTAATTATTATTTTAGTTATTCAATTAATTACCCCGTTTACTTTTTTAATTTATCAAAGAAGTGTTAATAAGCATTTAG
>JAZNCY010000277.1:0-7310 GCA_045587825.1 Acutalibacteraceae bacterium | reverse complement strand
AAATTTTCTCGTTTCATAATAGAAGGGCACCCAAATCCTTCGTTTTAATTTTATATATCGACTTATACAAAAGAAATATTTTGTATAAGTCGGGTAAGGGGTTTAGAAGAAAAAAGCGTAAATAATGTGTTTTTTATGGGATTTAACAACCAGAACAATATAATAGAATACGCTTTACATCATAATCTATTTATAAAATTCGCTATAAGTAACAACTTTAATACTGTAATTAATCAGAAATCTGATTTCAAAGTTTTAATTTTTATCTTTATATCTTTTCATACAAATTAATATCGCAACTGATACTACAACCATTGTTGCTGTATAACCAAGCTTTGCAGCAGCGTTTTTCTCAGGATTCTTAGAATTCTTCAAATTTATCAACCTTTCTCATCGAATAGAAATTTTTGAAATGAACAAGACCTAATGAGCAAAATTTCTATTCGATTGATTTTTTTGGAAGTTAGTAGATTTAATCAAAATTAATCAGATTTTTTCAGTTATAGGTATAATTGAGCCGATATCAGTAAGTTTATAAGATTCATCAAAAATTGGTTTAACATTGTATAAATCCAAGAAATTTATAATCGCATCATAACTTGGATGTTCTTTAAGATTACCATTAAAGAACAATTTATCTTTACCTATCTTGCCAGAAGCACCACCAAGAAAACCAGTGTGATTTTCTGAAAGGTTTATAAAACCACCTTCTATTTTCAAAATGTTTATTTGTGAATTTTTTAACAATCTTGCAATACCATTATCTTCTGTAATAATTGCATTTTCATTGACAACACAAATTGAGCATTTTGAATAACCTTGTTTTGAGTCAAAAATATTCATATTATTCTGTTCTGCGAAATTCAGCAAATGCTTTGACGTAGCGTTTGCTTTACATATAATAATATTATTTATAATAGCTGAATTTAACAAAATATCGTTAGGATAAGGCGAAAACGGTTCAAATTCAGCCACCTCTACCCTACACCCTAATTCTTTTAGCTTATTACTTAAAATCGTCTGATTTGGGGCAATAACAGCTCTTTTTTCGCCACAATAAGAAAATAATAAATCGGTATGCGATGAAATTTCATTATCTAATTCAGAAGACTTTTTAACCTGTAAGGTTTCAATACCAATTTTATTAAGAAATTCTATAGCTTTTTTACCATCATCTGAAATAACACAATGTTTCACGTCATTTTGTGGCAAATTGGCTTTTTCAATAAATCTAAAACCTGTATTACACATTTTCAACCGCTACTTCAAAAGCTTCACGAACGTTTCTTACACCAATAACTTCGATATCAGTAAATGAAGCTTTGTTAAGTTTTTTCATATTTTGTCTTGGTATAATACAACGCTTGAAACCAAGTCTCTCAGATTCTTTAATTCTCTGCTCACAATTATTAACCATTCTAATTTCACCAGCAAGTCCAATTTCACCAAAAACTATAGTTTCACTATCAATTATAGCATCCTTAAGACTTGAAATAAGCGCAACAGCAACCGCTAAGTCAGATGCTGGTTCATCCGCTCTTAAACCACCGACAATGTTGAGATAACAATCCATATTACTGAAGAAATAGCCTGCTCTCTTTTCAAGAATTGCAATTAACATAGCCATTCTGTTGTAATCGAAGCCTGTTGACATTCTTCTTGGGTTACCAAAGCCAGTAGTTGTTGCAAGACCTTGAATTTCAGCTAAAATCGGTCTGGAGCCTTCAATCATACACGTTACACAAGTGCCTGAAACATTAGTTGGTCTGCCTGCTAAAAGAGCCATTGAGGGACTTTCAATCTGCGAAAGACCCATTTCAGTCATTTCAAAAACACCAATTTCATTAGTTGAGCCGAATCTGTTTTTAGCAGCTCTTAAAATTCTGTAAGAGTAATTTCTTTCGCCTTCAAAATAAAGAACTGTATCAACAATATGCTCTAAAACCTTTGGTCCTGCAATGTTACCATCTTTATTGACGTGACCTACTAAAATTGTAGAAATATCATTGTTCTTGGAAGTCTGCATAAAGAGATTAGTGCATTCTCTGACTTGTGTGACACTACCAGTACTTGATGATATTTCTGAAATATTCATTGTCTGTATAGAGTCAACCATAACAATATTAGGTTTAGCTGATTTAATATATTCACAAACAATCTCAGCATCTGTTTCGCACATTACAGAAAGATTATCTGATTTAACACCGAGTCTTTTCGCTCTCATTTTTAATTGATAAGCTGATTCTTCACCAGAAACGTAAAGAACTGTTAAATCTTTTGAAAGATAATTACATATTTGCAAAAGTAATGTTGATTTACCAATACCTGGGTCACCGGATAAAAGAACCAATGAACCTTTTACAAGTCCGCCACCTAAAACTCGGTTAAGCTCTGAAATACCTGTATTAAATCTGAACTCAGTTGAAGAATCTATTGAGTCTAATTTTAAAACATTCAAGCTTTTATTAATAACAGAAGATGTCGCTTTTGTGCTTTTTGACTCGGTTTTTACTATTTCTTCATTTAAAGTACCCCATTCGCTACAAGATGGGCATTTGCCATACCACTTAGCTGATTCATAACCACAATTATTACATATATAAACTGTTTTTTGTTTTGAAGCCATAATTTTCACTGACCTTCATAATAATTTAAAATTCCTGTTGCAATAGAAAAAGCAACCTGCTTTTGATAATCTTCAGTTTTCAATTTTTCTGCTTCTTCCGGATTAGATAAAAAACCACACTCTACCAGCACAGCAGGTTTTACTGCATTATAAATTAAATAAACTGACGTGCCACACGGCTTAATCTGGCGTTTATTCTGTGGTTGAGTAAAGTAAACAACACTTTCCTGAATAGATTCTGCTAACCCTGAGCTTTCACTACTAAAATTCTTAGAATAAAAAACCTGAGCACCACTATATTGACTTTGTGAAAAATGATTCTGATGAATACTGACAAACACTGCATTCTGAGTTTTTTCCATAAGTGCCATTCTGTTATGTAAATCAGAAGATTTTCTACTTCTTATAGTGCTTAAACCTTCATCTTCAGTAGATATGTCGCTGTCACGCGTCAAAACAACCTGAAATCCGAAAAAGTTGAGATATTCTTTTAAATATAAAGCAATATTTAAGTTAATGCCTTTTTCTGGAACTCCATCATCAGTTGAAGCACCACCATCAAAGCCACCGTGACCAGCATCAACAATAATAACAGGTAAAGCATTATTATTAAAATTACTATTTGTACTCTCACTAAATAAATCTGATTTTAAAATGAATAATGAAACAGAAAATGAAATTAAAATCATCCCACATAAAATTACAAGTTTTTTCAAAATAATCACCTGTAAATTATATGAAATCATATTAAAGATTATCTGAATTCTGTGCCATCTTTAATTAAAAGTTTTTTTCTTACAATAGACCAATTAATATTTTCCGGACTAAAATCACTAATTAAAGCATCTTTAAATTGAATTGGATTAATTGTAAAATCATTACCAGCCGGTAAAATGAAACTAAAATGCAACTCGCTATCTGACTCTTTAAGAACTTCTAATTCAGTAAGGTGTTCTGAAACGTTGATTTCTTTAATTTCGCCTTTTTTAGTCTTTTTGTGAATTACAATATTTTTACTGTTGATTTTTTCTAATATCGTATTTCTAATATTTTCATCGTTATTTGAAGAAATGATCATTTCATAGAGACCTGAAGTAATGAACAATGGTTTTTGAAAAGGTGCATCAATTTTCAAAAATTCAATACCAGGCACAGTTACTCTGTTTAATTCAGAAATAACACGTTCATCTGGGTAACTTTCATCATCGAGACGAATATCTAATATTTCGTTTTCACCCTCTACACCTAAAGGCAAAGAAAGACCAAAAACAAGGTGTGGATGTGGGTTAAAGCCTTCTGTATACCAAAGAGGAATATCAGTTCTTCTGAATGCTCTTATAAGGCAACGGGTTAAATCGAGATGTGAAATATATTTTGCGGTATCTTTTTTAGTGAACCATATTCTTACTGAGCGCATCACACTTACCCCCGTTTAATTTATTTGAACCACAAGCATTACATTGCTCACGACAATGCTTTGAAGTTTCTGCCTTTTTAGCTTTTTCGTTTTCTTTAATTAAAAATTCCTTTGAAATACCAGAATTAATGTGGTCCCAAGGTAAAACTTCATCGTAAGAACGACGACGATTAGCGTAAAATTCTGTATTAATTCCGCATTCACTGAAAGCTTTCATCCATACGTCATATTTAAACTTATCATCCCAACTGTCAAATGTACAACCATTTTTCCAAGCAGTTTCAATTACCTTGCAAAGCTTTCTGTCACCACGTGCAAAAATTGCTTCTAAGAAAATCTGGTCTGTTGTATGGAAACGGAAAGTAATTTTTTTAGAAGTAACAGTCTCTTTTAAAAGCTGTTGTTTTGCAGTAATTTCTTCTCTTGAATCCTGTGGCTCCCACTGGAAAGGTGTGCAAGGCTTTGGAACAAACGAAGAAACACCAGCGCTGACGCTTACTGTTTTACCCTTTGGTTTATTTGGATTGCTGTAAAATTCTTCAACAACCTTCTGGCAAAGCTCATTAATGCCAACAACATCTTCTTTTGTTTCTGTTGGTAAGCCAATCATAAAATATAATTTAACGGCAGTCCAACCACCCTCAAATGCTTTTCTGCAGGTACCTAAAATTTCTTCTTCAGTTATATTCTTATTAATAACATTTCTGAGTCTTTGTGTGCCAGCTTCAGCAGCAAAAGTAAGACCAGAACGTCTTACAAGCGCTAATTTTTCTCTTAATTCATCTGAGAAATTGTCAATTCTTAAAGATGGTAAAGCAACGTTAATTTTTTGCGGTGTAGCCCAACTTAAAAGCGATTCAAGTAATTCTGTAATTTTTGTGTAGTCACTACTTGAAAGTGAGCAAAGAGATAATTCATCATAACCAGTTTCACAAGCAATTTTCTGGCTTTGTTTACTGATTGTATCAACAGATTTTTCTCTTATTGGTCTGTACCAGAAGCCAGCCTGACAAAATCTGCAACCACGAATACAACCACGGAAAATTTCGTGAACTACCCTGTCGTGAACAACTTCAACGAAAGGAACAACAAAGTTTTCTGGGTAATAAATATTATCTAAATCAGCAACAACACGCTTGTTTACAACACTTGGCGCACCACCGTTAGCGGTATATTGCTTTATAGTACCATCTTCATTATAATCAACTGAATAAAGAGATGGCACATAAATTCCCTCAATCTGAGAAGCCGCAATTAAAAATTCTTTTCTTGATGCATTTTTCTTTTTATATTCATTTAATAAATCAAGAAAATCTATCATCATTTCTTCACCTTCGCCAATCTGGAAGCAATCAATAAAATCTGCTAATGGCTCAGGATTAACAACGCAAGGTCCACCTGCGACAATAATCGGGTTATCCTTTAATGAATCACCACGATTTTCGCTTCTTACTGGAATACCAGCTAAATCCAACATATTAAGTACGTTGGAAAAAGATAATTCGTATTGTAAAGTAAAACCAACAGCATCAAAATCTTTTAAACTGTCGTGACTTTCAAGACCGAAAAGAGGAATATTATTTTTTCTCATTACTTCTTCCATATCGGTATCTGGTGCAAAAACCCTTTCACACCAATAATTTTCTTTAGAATTAATTAAACCATAAAGAATTTTTAAACCAAGGTGTGACATACCGATTTCATAAGTATCTGGAAAACAGAATGCAAAACGAATATCAACATTGTTTTTGTCTTTAACTACTGAATTTAACTCACCACCTGTGTAACGTGCAGGCTTTTGAACAAGTGGTAAAATGCTTTCGATTTTCTTATGTAACATAAATAAAGATTCTCCAATTTTAATATAAAATTATACGCTATAATTTTACAATAAAACTGGAGAATTATCAAGTGAATTAGACTACTTTTTTAATATAATCGTAAGTAACATCAAAAGCGAAACAACAAGAAAATAGAAATTCTTGTAATTCTGCAAAAAGATGTTAACTGAAAACAAGATAAGCGGAACAAGAATAGCAAAAGATATACACGAAACAATTATTTCTGAAAGCTTTTCATTAAATT
The DNA here is from genome assembly GCA_045587825.1 of Acutalibacteraceae bacterium. GTDB lineage: Bacteria > Bacillota > Clostridia > Oscillospirales > Acutalibacteraceae > DTU089. The sequence goes on along the minus strand of JAZNCY010000277.1, from coordinate 1,182 downwards.
TACTTTTAAGTAATATTTCAACAATCTTACCACCATCAAAATTATAAAACGGCAGCAAATTAAATATTGCTAAGCCTAAATTAATTAATATTAAGTTATTTAAATCTACATTTTGAATAATTAGATTTACAAAGTACAATACGGCACTTAAAATCAAATTAATCAATGGTCCTGAAAACAAAACGATAATTTCTTTTTTTATTGGAATTTTTTTGAAACTTTCGGTTTTAATATTGGCGCCGAATAACGAGATTTTTAATTCACAAATTTTAACACCAAATTTATTCAAAGCAAATAAATGTCCAAGCGCGTGAATTATTGCAAAAAAGCAAGTTAAATACAAAAAATCACTTTTTCTAAAAACAAAGAGTAATAAGACTAATGCAAAAAATGTAAAACTAATTGTGACTTTTATATTTTTAATTTTAAACTGCATTTTTTGCATCCTTTAAAGCAATCGCAGGATTATATGAAATATTATTAATTCTTAATTCAAAATGCAAATGCGGACCAGTTGATTGACCTGTCGAGCCAACTGTGGCAATTTTTTCGCCACCACGAATCACAGCCCCTTTTTCAACAAGTAGCTTTTCACAGTGACAATAAACACTTATTATGTTGTTGTCGTGCTTAATTTTAATATAGTTCCCATTCCATTGGTCATAGCTTGCTTCTATAACTTCGCCATCATAAATTGCATAGATTGGCTCCCCTTTTTTTATTGCTAAATCTATACCTTTATGAACACCTGTGTCGCCACTAATCGGATGTATTCTTTCACCAAATTCAGAAGAAACTTTCGCATTAATCACCGGATTATATATTTTATAATTTAATTTATATTTTTTAAATGAATAATTAACATTTCCATTATTAATTTTTTCATCTTTACCACCTTCGCCTAAAACTTCTGCCTCAAATAACTCATCACTATAATCTACTGGAATAAAATCATCAACTGAAAAAGACTCGATTTTTTTGAACGCTTCTTCAACTTCTTCGTTTGTAATATTTTTCTTAAGTTCTGAACTTAATTCATTTTTAAAAGTTGAAAATGTTGGTGTATCAAAATAATTAATCAAAAATATAAATCCAAAAATCAAAGCACAAAAAATAAATTGTAAAATCAATGTTTTTACTAAATAATCTTGTTTTTTGTTTTTATCCATAAAAAAATCACCC
>JAZNCY010000276.1:0-10547 GCA_045587825.1 Acutalibacteraceae bacterium | reverse complement strand
CATTCTCAGGGTTTGCAAGATTTCTGCCGTGAAGACCTGAAACACTACCACCCATACAAAGAACTGTATCCATCATACCGAGTGGCTTTGAACCACCTAATGTGTAGCAACCGATATCACCACAAACAGTAACATTAAGTTTTTTAAGTGCATAGAAAAGACCACGGTGTGGGCAACCAGCACAAAGAACTGGTGGTCTCATAGGAATATTTACAGTTGGTAAAATATTCTGCACTTCTTCTTTGAGAATAACTTTTCTTATAAGCCCCTGTGAATATTCTCCTAAAAGTGTAAATTCAGATTTACCGATTACATTAACGCCGATTTTTTTACAATGTGTTTCAATATAATCATCAAGCTCTTCAAGAACATAAACAGTTTCACATTCTTTAGCGAAATCTTTAATAAGCTGCTCTGGGAGTGGGTAAACACAACCTAATTTTAAGTAAGATGCATTATCGCCCAACGCGTCTTTTGCATAAGTATATGTAATACCAGAAGTAATAACACCGATTTTTTTACTGTTATATTCAACTGTATTAAGTCCAATTTCAACTGCTTCTTTTTCACAGAACTCTGTTTGCTCTAAAATACGTTTTTCAACTACAACGTGTTTGCCCTTTGCATTTGCAGGGACCATTACGTATTTTTGTGGATTTTTTTCGTAAGCTTTAAGACCACCATCAACTCTTTCGCCAACTTCTGCAAGGCTTCTTGAGTGAGAAACTCTTGTAGTAAGTCTTAAAAGAATTGGTGTGTCAAATCTTTCTGAAAGAGTGAATGCTAATTTTGAATATTCAAGACATTCTTGTGAATCAGATGGCTCTAACATCATTATTTTTGAGCCTTTAGCATAGTGACGGCTATCCTGCTCATTCTGCGATGAATGCATACCAGGGTCATCAGCAACGATTATTACCATACCAGCATTTACACCTGTATAAGAAGATGTAAAAAGTGGGTCTGCTGCAACGTTTAACCCTACGTGCTTCATAGCACAGAAAGAACGTGCCCCTGCAACCGCTGCACCAAAAGCGACTTCACAAGCAACCTTTTCATTAGGTGCCCATTCGCTTTTGATTTCATCATACTCTGCAATAAATTCTGTGATTTCAGTACTTGGTGTACCAGGATAACTTGAAGCAACTCTGCACCCTGCTTCATAAAGGCCACGTGCAACTGCTTCGTTACCTAAAAGTAATTTCTTCATAAATCCAATCTTTCTCTCTATGTAAAATTTAATTTAATTATTTTATTTCGTTTTGCTTTGCAACAACACTTTCGCCACAATACATCTCACGTAATTTTGGTTTTTCAATTTTACCAGTCGGGTTACGTGGAACAGATGCAAAGATAACTTTTCTAGGTCTCTTATATCTTGGCAAATCGTAACAAAAGTCATTTATATCATCTTCTGTAAGTGTTTCGTTTTCTTTGACTTCGATAATCGCAGTTGCAATTTCACCAAGACGTGCATCAGGAAGCCCAATAACTGCAACGTCTTTTATTGAACTGTGTTTTCTCAGGAAGTCTTCAATCTGTACTGGGTAAAGATTCTCACCACCAGAAATAATAACGTCTTTCTTTCTGTCAACAAGGAAAATAAATCCATCTTCATCTTCTCTTGCCATATCACCAGTAAAGAGCCAACCATCACGAAGAACGTCGTTTGTTGCTTTTTCGTCTTTATAGTAGCAAGTCATAACGCCAGGGCCTTTGACTGCCAATTCACCAACGTCACCTTTTTCAACTGCCACGCCGTTTTCATTAACAATCTTAACTTCCCAACCAAAACCTGCTTTACCAATAGCACCAACCTTGTGAACATTTTCAACACCCAAGTGAACACAACCAGGGGCGATTGATTCACTAAGACCATAGTTTGTATCATATTCGTGATGTGGAAATACAGAAAGCCAACGCTTAATAAGACTTGGTGGCACAGGTTGAGCACCAATGTGCATAAGTCTCCACTGTGAAAGCTCGTATTCACTTAAATCAATATCTTTTCTGTCAATAGCGTCAAGAATATCTTGTGCCCACGGAACTAAAAGCCATATAATTGAGCATTTTTCTTCACTTGCAGTTTTTATAATCCACTCAGGCTTAGTACCTTTTAATATAACTGCTTTACCACCAACAACAAGCGACCCAAACCAGTGCATTTTAGCGCCTGTATGATAAAGTGGCGGTATGCATAAAAAGACATCATCTTTTGTTTGTGAATGGTGTGCCTGCTCAGTTTTTGCGGCGTGAACCAAGCTTCTGTGAGCGTGTAAAATCGCTTTAGGGAAGCCTGTTGTACCAGATGAAAAATAAACGGCTGCATCATCGTCATCAGTTAATTTGATATCTGGTGCTTTTGATGAGCAATATGTAACAAGCTCGTCATAGCTTTCTGAAAAAGTCGGGCAATCTTCACCAACATAAAATGTATATTTCACATCAGGAATTCTGTCACAAATTTCTTCAACACGACCTATAAATTCAGGGCCGAATACTAAAACAGAGCTATCTGAAAGTTTAAGACAATATTTAATTTCTTCTGCAGTATAACGGTAATTAAGAGGGACTGCTAAAGCACCTGCCTTTAAAATACCAAAATACACAGGAAGCCACTCAAGACTATTCATCAAAAGAATAGCAACTCTGTCGCCTTTTTTTATTCCCCTTGAAAGAAGAAGATTACAAAAACGATTTGCTTTTTTATCAAATTCGCCCCAAGTTATTTCTTTTCTGTGAAAACTTGTGTTACTTGGCTCAATGAGTGAATATTCACGCCAGGTTATTCTGCTTTTTTCTTGTACCTCGGGGTTAATTTCTACTAAAGCTGTTTCATCCTTAAAATTCACAGCATTATTAACGAGATATTCCGTAATCGGCAAATTTCTCATTCCTTTATACAATAATATATAAATAAAAATTCAAAATAAATAATACACCTATTTACTTAAAGTGTCAACATAATTTTCGATATCAAAGCTCTCAACAGGACTATTATTTTTAAGATAAAGCGGGTGATGCGGATGCCCTTTTACTGAGCGCTTACCAACAGTAAACCATTCAGCATTATATTCATTACCTATTTCAATCATTTCTTTTACGCAATTTATTAAATATGGTCTTTTTTCAATGATTGTTCCCCACGCCGCCCAGACTGCCGGTGTTAGACCTTCTTTATATGATGAAAGTATGTAACGGAATGCTTTCATATTCTCTTTGTGCAAAAATTCATTATTACAGGAATCCATATCATCAGGGTTTGTCGCTCTTTGTGCATAGACATTGAACATAATAAAGCTGTCATACCCATTGAAGCGTGCAGTTCTCTCAACAGATTTCAAAGTATTATCGAGGTCATCTGGTTTTGCTGTTGACGGATTTATACCAATGCAAATAAGTGGATTTTCGCCTCTTGTGCCTAAAATATAACGATAATCAACATATTCATTCGGCACATAAATCCATTTATTTATATCATATTCATAAGAGCCATTCTTTTCATTTTCGAGTGCTTCACTAAACGATAATATTTCTAATTTCTGGGTTTCGCAGGTTGGAATATGCATATTATTTCCCCTTTAAAATAATTGATTTCAAGACTTGAACATATACTTTATTATACTCAAACAACGCACCATTTTCAACACATTACAACATATAAATACAAATATTTTTACTATTGTTATTTCCTTGACATTTTCAGACAATATATTATAATTATACTGTATTTTATATTTTGAAATGAGGGTTTATTATGTACCATTCAATGACTATTGCAGGACTCGAGAGAAAGCTCCCATTATGCAAATTAAACGACGACCTTAAAATCGGTGCTTTCGTTATTTTTGGTGATGCAGAGCTTACAGTTGCGTGTGCCAGAGATTTATTAGAAAAAGCACCTGAATTCGATTACATAGTTACAGCAGAAGCAAAAGGTATTCCGCTCGCTCACGAAATGTCAAGACAAAGTGGCAAGAAGTATTTTGTTGCAAGAAAAAAGCCTAAGCTTTATATGACAGGTGTTTTTGAAGCAACAGTTAATTCAATTACAACCGAAGGTGAACAAAAGCTTTACTTAGATATTGCAGAAGCAGAAGAAATCAAAGGCAAGAGAGTTATTATTGCTGATGATGTTATTTCTCTTGGCGAATCATTAAAAGCAGTACAGACTCTTTTAGAAAAAGCAGGCGCAAATATTGTTGCTAATATGACAATCCTTGCTGAGGGTGACGCTGCAAACAGAAAAGATATTATCTATTTAGAAAAGCTCCCACTCTTCAAAAATGATGGAACGGTATTAGAATAATGGCAGGAAAACTTTTTGTTGTTGGCACACCTATTGGTAACTTAGGTGATTTTTCACCGAGAGCTGTTGAAACACTTTCCTCCTGTGATTTTATTGCGGCAGAAGACACAAGAGTTACAATAAAACTTCTTAATCATTTTGGAATAAAGAAGCCTATGGTAAGTTACTATGAGCATAATAAAGCAGGTCGTGGCAACCAGATTATTGAACGAATTTTAAACGGCGAAACTTGTGCGCTTGTTTCTGATGCTGGTATGCCTATTATTTCTGACCCTGGTGAAGATTTAACTAAGCTATGCTACGAAAACAATATTGAAGTGTGTGCAGTACCAGGCCCAAGCGCTTTAATAACTGCACTTGCAATTTCGGGAATGAGTGCAGGCAGATTTACTTTTGAAGGCTTTTTAACTACTACAAAACAAAACAGAAAAAAGCATTTAGAAGAATTAGTGAATGAAAAACGCACTATGATTTTTTACGAAGCACCACACAAATTACCCGCTACATTAAAAGATATGGCAGAATATTTTGGTGACAGAAAAATCGCACTCGTAAAAGAACTCACTAAAATTCACGAAAACGTTGAGCACACTACTCTTTTTAGTGCAAGAGATAAATATAGCGAAATCGCACCAAAGGGTGAATTCGTAGTTATAGTTGAAGGTAAACCCGAAGAAGAGCAAGAAGAAATCACTTTAGATGTTGCTACTTCTATGGCAAAAGAATTAATAAAAAATGGTGTTTCGATTAACGAAGCATCTAAAGAAATCGCAAAGAAAACTGGTCTTAAAAAGAGCGATATATATAAATCATTACAAAGTGAGTGATTAAATGTTATTTGGCGTACAATGGTACTTATGGGTACTTCTTGTAGTTGTAAGTATTTTAGCAATTTTCGTCTGGATTAAAGCAATGTCTGCTTCAAGAATAAGGCGAGAAAAATTAAAAAAAGAAGCTGAAATCTGGAAGAAAGATTACGAATTAAGGCAAGAATTCAAAACACTTACCTTAGAAAAAATCAATTCAACAGATACTAACAAAATGCTTTCTGGCGTGTGTATGAACATTCAGATTGAATTGGAAAATGCTCAGGATATGAACGAAGCATTTTTAAAGTTACCAGAAGAAAAGAAATACATTTATTGCTTAGAGTATTTCGATGAGGACTCCACTAAAAGTCTTTCAACCTTCTTCAAAAATAATGGCTCACCACTTACAGATTTTATAATCGAAGCAATAAAAACTGTTGGTTACGAAGAAATTTTGCCTCTTGTTGAAACGATTTACCCGATGTATGACGATAACAGTGAGGTTTCTATTGATTACACAGTAATTGACAAAACAGACGATAAATTCAAAGAAATTTATAACCCGAATAAGCTTTACGATTTAGTTGCTAAATACGTAAAGGCTAACAAAGATATTTTTGTAGAATAGGAGTTTTAATATGGCTACTTTTTATCTTTCTGCATTCGCTGATGAAGCTGGCGGCGGAATAAAGGAACAAATTGAAGCTTTAAAAGCCCACGGAATGACTCATTTAGAGCCACGTGGACTTGATGAAGGCAACATCTCACTTTACACAGAAGAACAAGCGAAAGAGCTTAAAAAGATTTTAGATGAAAGCAACATAGAAATCTCTGCAATCGGCTCTCATTACGGCAAAATCAAGATTACAGACGATTTCACAGAGCACTTTGAAAACTTCAAAAATTGTGTTAAGGTCGCAAAGATTTTAGGCACAAAAAGAATAAGAATGTTCAGCTTCTACTTCTCTGAAAACGAAAAATATGAAGACTATAAAGACGAGGTTTTCAGAAGAATAGAATTAATGTGTGACTATGCTTTGGAAAACGGAATTTTCTGTTGCCACGAAAATGAAAAAGGTATTTATGGCGATAATGACGAAAGATGTTATGAAATTCTCTCTCACTTCAAAGGCAAATTAAAAGGTGTTTTTGACCCTGCTAACTTCATTCAATGCGGTGTTAAAATCCTACCTACATTTGAGCTTTTAAAAGATTACATAGACTATCTTCATATTAAAGATTGTGTTTATTCTGACGGCAGCATCCGCCCTGCAGGAGCTGGTGATGGCGAAATAGTTAAACTTTTAAAGAGATTTAACGAAGTAAAAACTGGTGACACTTTCTTAACTCTTGAGCCACATTTAAAAGTGTTTGATGGTCTTAAAGACCTCGAAGAAGAAGGTGGCACAGCCGACAAATTAAAAGACGATTTCACATACAATACAAATCGTGAAGCGTTTGACGTAGCTGCTAATGCACTTAAAGAGTGTATTAAAAAGGCTGGTATTGAAGAAACTACAGTAATAAAATAAAACAAAAACACAGATGAAGCTTTTTCTTCATCTGTGTTTTATTTTAACATTATTTTACTGTTACAGTGGTGCCATTTTTATCATAATAACTTACATATTCTTTTGTATCAGTATTATATAGTTTTACAGTATATTTATATTTTTTACCCTTTTGAACATCTGCATCTTCAAACACAGTAAGACCTTCAAATTCCACTGCATTTATAACACCGTTCACACCTACAATATCTTTAGTGGAACCTATTTTAGTCCATTTATCTTCATTTTCAGCTTTTCTGAAAACTACAAATTTTAATGGCAAATCACTTAAAATATCCTGTGTATTCTTTATTAAAAGTACAGCTTTAGAATTATAAGTAATTGTTTTTTCTATCGCTGGTTCTTTAAACAATTTATATCCAACATATTCAACTTCTGTTTCGTTATTATTGTTGTTAACTGTAGTTATTGATATATTATTCCAATAAACTTTAGAATCTGCAGTTATAGGCAACACTACCGAATATTCGGCAGAGCCATCAACCGATACCTTTTCTTTATGATATTTATAACCATCTTCTCTTACCTGTGTTAAATTAATGTGATAGCCCCTTGCATTTTCTACTGATTTCCACGAAACCTTCAAACCTGATTCAACAGGGGTAAATTTCAATTCAGGTGATAATGCAAATTCTTCGGTATTGATAGTAGATATAAATGCATCAATAGGTGTAGAGCCTGATGAATCCATTAATACACTTGCAACCTTAGTATTATTTTCTGAAATATAATAATTATCATAATCAGTTATAATTGAAACGCCCTCTGCATAATAACCCAACTTATCAATTTTCTTCCAGCTACCATCATCAAGGTAAAAAGCACTGTGCTTCATTTTGGCTGCTTTTTCATTTTCGTATTCCATATAGAAAATGTATTCTGAATAAGGCTGGGCATTTACCTGCGGTGTATATGCATAACAATAGCCTATTTCCCTTATATTCCTTTTACAAGCATAAGCATTTCTTATATAAGCCTCAGGATTATATGTTGTAAATGTTTTTGCAAAAACATTATGTGTCTGCTCAACGCCCTTATAAACACCTTTGATTTGATATGAATAAGCTGTATCATATTCAACATCTTTGTCTGTAAATGAAGTTTCTTTACCTGAATATATTAATTTAAATTCAGAATCAGTATCCCCTGCAGCTTTTTTGTAGATATTATACTTTTCTGCATAGGTTGTTTCCCAGCTTATTACCGTGTGGTCAGAAAATGGTGCAAAAGCTACATTTAATTTAGGATAAAATACAATAACACCTAAATTTGTATTATATGTTGTAGTAACATTACCTCTTACAGCTTGAACAGAAAGTTCTTTTTCTGCGTAGCTACTTACAGAATACAAATATTTTGTGTTTTTTGCCCCCGATAATGTATCAACAACCTCCCATGAACCGTCGCCTAATTTTTCAAGTATATTATATGATGTTGCACCATTCACTGGCTCCCATGTCAAAACAATATCCTTTTCTTCAATTTCTATCTTCACATCAGGTTCTGAAAAAATAAAATATTCAGCGCCCTTACTATTATAACTACCATTCACTTTTTCGGTAGTTGCACGTACAGTGTAGCTAAATGCACTTTCTGCATTTGCGGTTGTATCGGTAAATGCAAGTGTATTTGCATCAACCTTCGCTAACTCTGAGAACTCAGCCTTTTCATCTAAAGTTTTTCTATAAACTGTATAACCCGTAGCACCATTTACAGAACTCCAACTAATACTAAGTCCGTTATCAGTTACAGCAACAGGATTAAGCTCAGGAGCTGCTAAGAAAGTTCTGTTTTTAGTAGCCTTATATGAGCTTACTGCTGTACCATACTCAGTAGGAATAGCTGCTTTAACTGCATATTTATAACGGCTACCACTATTTTTTGCAGTATCATCATAATAAGTTGTACCAGTTATATTTTTTGCTACAAGCTTATATTTACCATTATTTTCGCTTCTGTATATTCTATATGTAGCAGTAGGAGAAGAGCTCTTCCATTTAATTTCTATTTTATTATCTGTTGTAACATTAACGGCAGTAACCTTTGGTGCTTTAGCATAAAGCGCCAAAAGACCGTTATATTGACATCTTGTTTTAGTTCCGTTTTTGTCGCAACCCTTTACTGTATACATATAGGTAACATTCTTATCTTTTATTGATTTATCCGTGTAAGAATAAGTATCACCTTTCACAGTTGCAATTTTCTTCCATTTTGCATCGGTTATACCTTTACGATACACAACGTATTTTTTTGTACCGCTTGAAAGCTTCTTCCAACTGATGGTCGGACCATCCACAGTGTTTTTTACACTCTTTAAAATAACTACTTTTTGCTTAAATTTAGGCTTAAGTGTTACTTTGAGTTTAAAAGTTTTTACTGATTTTTCTGAAACCTTAACATTCTCAGCATCATCTATTGTTGCGGCATACGAAACACAATAATAGGTTTTATCTGATTTAAAATTACCCTTTAATTTAATTGCTGGTGAAAAGACATATGAGCCCGAATCAGCACAATAAGTAGAGCCACCACCGACAAGGTCCGTCATATCTTTATCAGAGTAAATTTCATAAAAGAAATATACATCATTGGATTTTGATTCTATTAAAAAATTGATGTAATCATAATCGCCATAAAGCTTTACTGTAGAAATACTCTTTGTAAATTTAGCATCTGTTGGCACCATATAACCATAATTAGCATTTGTATAATCAAGTGATGCGGCTTGAGCACATATAGCAACTACACTAAAAAGCATAATCACTGTAAGAAGCATCATTATAAATCTTTTTGTTGTTTTCATTATTATTCTCCCCTTTATTTTTAATCAAACACAATATCCTTATTAAGCTCTACAAGTCTTACTTCGTAAGCCTTCATAATATCTGCTTCATAAGGAAGCTCAGGGTTTTCTACACCCAATTTTTTCATAAGCTCTTTTGTGAAAAGCGGGTTTGAAATAAGAAACGGACCTAAAAGATAAGTGCCGAAGAAATTATTTCTTTTTACTCCTTCAACCTTTGCTTCTTTTGAAGCACCGTAACCTTTTTCTACCTTTATAAACACATCTTTTTCATCTATGTTATAGGTGTGAGTAAATCTGCTGGTATATCCTACAATATCAATATTTTCATACTTACCTAAGACAAGTGAATTGTGTCTTGCAGGAATAGTTCTTACAGAATTAAAAGAGAAAATGTTAAGTCCGTCTATTTTACTGCCATCTGCATTTTCAATATATTTGCCGAAAATTTCAAACGCATTACCTGTCATTAAGAAAACTACACCTTTTTCTATAAGTGCATTTATTCTTTCTTCATAGCCTTTTAAACGGGAAAGAATTTTTTCCTGATTTGACTCACTGCAAGAACCGATATAAACCATATCAACATCTTCTGTAAGAAACCTTGGTTGGTCTTTTATTGGTGTTTCAATAAATTCTGCATCCGGCAAGCACAACTTGAAATAACGCATATTTGCTTTATCACCAAAAAGGCAACAAACTTCAGGGTAAAGAACTTCTATTTTCATTCTTCTGTGCCACCTTTCTTTTGTGAATTATTAAATATTTCTGCTATTTCTTTTTCCAAGTCAATTGCATATTCAATATTATAAGCATCGTGAAGAAGATAAAACTTCTCAACATCTGTATCAATATATTTTAATGCATCGCGTTCTTCAAATTCGCAAGAAAGTTTTTCTGCTTCTACACCTGCAATGAGAAGTCTCAATTTTAAATCGTAACATCTCGGACCTGCAATAATAATCTGCTTGGTATCAGGATTATTTAAAAATTCAAAATCTACATCGTAAAGCCAACCGCTGAATTCAGAAGAATTCTTTTTGTCAGATGAGTCA
>JAZNCY010000275.1:0-2580 GCA_045587825.1 Acutalibacteraceae bacterium | reverse complement strand
CATTTACATAGTATTCGTCAGAAGGCTTTGCCTGATAGAATGTGAGGGTGAATTGATTAGTAGAAATATCTGAAAATTCTGCTTTAAAATCATCAGGGAAATAAGGTGCTTTTGAATTTTTATAACGGATAGCATCAGTGTATTTAAATGAGTCAGGGTCACAAGGAGTGTCAACCTCCCAAGTGATAGGGAAAAAGTTCTCTGTGAGAATATCATAAGGGTAAATTCTTACTTGACCTTTGTCATTTGCTTCTACAATTAACATCTGTGCGCAGTTGTTATCCTGTGGTGGAACTGTGCCGTAATATTTATCGAATTCGTCAAGCTCAAAATAACTTAATGAACCAGTACCAAGTGCAGTAAAGTGTTTCTGGAAAATAGAACGTGGGTCGTTAATCGGCACGTGAGAGTGACCAGAAAAGTCAAACACCTGTGGGTAATTCATAAGAATAGGGTAGAGTGATTCGTCACCCCAGTAAATACTACCTGAAACTGTGTCTGTAATATGTGGATGCTGGAAGAAGAAAATAGGTTTTGTTGGTGCGTCTTCACGAGCCTTTTTGAGTTCTCTTTTTGCATATTCTCTTTTAGCATCATTAAAGTCGCAACCATTTGTAGTTGTAAGACTTATAAAGTGGAAACCATTAATCACTCTGTGGTCATCGTGTGGCAAATTAAAAATTTCAGTGAATCTTTTAAGTGCTGCTTCTTCGCCACCATTGTCACGGTTGAATTCGTGACTTGCAAGTGTAAGGCAATACTGAGTTTCAGGCTTTTTGCAACTATCAAGAGTATTCTTGAATTTTCTCATTTGTGTTTCTGTACCACTGTTTGCAAAATCACCAACAACATAAATTGCATCTAACTTTTTATAAGTTTCTGAGCTTTCTGCTATTTCATAAGCAAGCTCAATACCACGCTTCATTCTCTTTTCTTCAATACATTCATCATCTTTATAGTGAACGTCACTAACAACCATAAATCTTAAGGTTGGATTAAAATCTTTTTGTAACATAAAAAAACCTCCAAGCATATATATAGTAATTATATCATTTAGACATAAATAAAACAATAATAAAAGCGTAGAAATACTGTAAGAAAATTTAGTGAAAAGTTTCATAAAACATATTTATTTTTTGATTTTATTATGTTATAATAATTATAATAGTTAAAAATTAAGGAGCGTTTAATATGCAAATTTCAAAAGATACAGTTATTGGCACAATTCTTGATTCTGCGCCAGAAACAGCACCATTCTTTTTAGAAATGGGTATGCATTGCTTAGGTTGTCCTTCTGCTCGTAGTGAAACAGTAGCACAGGCTTGTATGGTTCACGGCGTTAATGCAGATGACCTTGTTTCAAAAATCAATGCATTTCTTGCAGACAAATAATAATGTCAATACTTAGACTGACACTTTCACCAAGACTTGCCGCTACCGCTTCACTTGTAGTTGGTGGCGGCAATATTGTTGATGTCGGCACAGACCACGCATATTTACCGGCTTACTTAATTTTAACAAACAAAATTCCATCTGCTATTGCGGCAGATATAAGAAAAAGTCCACTTTTAAATGCAAAGGATACTGCTATCAGATATAAATTAGAAAAGAAAATTGATTTAAGACTTTCTGACGGACTTAAAGAAATTAAACCAGAAGAAGTTAAAGAAATTGTCTTTGCTGGTATGGGTGGCACGCTTATTGCAGAAAAATTAAGAGAGTGTCCTTGGGCAAAAAGTGAGAATCACCACTTCATTTTTCAACCACAGAGCAGAGCAAATGATTTAAGAGAGTATTTGTATTCCAATGGTTTCACAATCAACAAAGAAGTGGCTGTACGTGAACGTGACAGATATTATATAGCACTTGACGCTTTCTACACTGGCGAAGTTAAAGAATATACTTTAAGTGATTGTTTCCTTGGCAAATTACCAGAAACTGCAGAAGCGAAAGCGTATCTCAAAAAACAGCTTGATAGATACACGAGAAGATACAATGCGCTTAAGAAAAGAAATGAAAACGTTGAAGAGTTAGAGAAGCTTATAAACGATTTAAAAGGTTTTATTTATGGATAAATTAAATTTGTTAGCACAAATAATTGGTTTTGGTGGCACGGCTTTGACAATAATCGCTTACCAGCAAAATAAAAGAAAAAAGATTTTAGGTTGCACAGTAATATCTGCTGCACTTTTTGCAATTCATTACATAATTTTAGGTGCATACACTGGTGCTATTATGAATATCCTTGCTGGTACACGCTCGTTAGTATTTATGAATAACACTAAAAAATGGGCGAAAAGCAAGGCTTGGGTAGCTGTATTTATGGTAATTTATACTGTAGCTTGTATTGCAACCTGGGATAAATGGTATTCGGTTTTACCGCTTATTGCAATGCTTTTAACAACTGTAAGCAACTGGTTTCAAAGTGAAAAGAAAATCAGGTTTTTAACTTTTCCAAGCTCACCTTGTTGGCTTATTTATAATATTTTAAATGCTTCTTATGCTGGTATTATTACAGAAATTTTTGTTATGAGTTCTTTAATAATTGCAATTATAAGATTTGATTTAAAGAAGCAAAAT
>JAZNCY010000274.1:0-25200 GCA_045587825.1 Acutalibacteraceae bacterium | reverse complement strand
AGCTTTAAAACAAGCACTTTTACTAAAAACTACTCTTCCAAAAACTTTTTATCTAATGTCTTCCTCTCGTTTGGGTTTGCTTGTAAATGATCTGAGTAATGTTGCAGGAGATTTATCAGATGTTTTAGTGGAATACTATTGTGATATTGAAAAGTTAAAAGATTTTCCGTACATTTCTTTTTATTTCAATTTATTATTAACAATACTTTTCAATGATAACTTATCTTTGGATAATGATACAAAACTGAAACTGATAAATAAATTCTCAATTGTTGCCGATTGCTATTTAAACGCTTGTTACAATTCTGAATTACTCAAAAACGAAGAATTTGTAGTTTGTATCCCTACACTTCATTTGTTTGCATGGTACTTAGTTAAAGCAACAAAAGAAAAAGAATCAAATCCATTAGAGTACATAAAAACTTTAAGAACAGCTTTACAAAAAATTCCACAAGCAAAACAAATTATAGAATTCTTAATTGAAGAATTTAAAAACGAAGAAGAATTAAAGCGTCAAGAAAAAATAAAAACCGCTTCACCAGAGCTTTTAGCAATGGCAGAGCAGTTAAAGACAATGCTTAAAGCTTTCCCAGAAAACTCGCCTGAGCTTTTGGCAATAAAACAAAGTCCAGTTTATAAACAAGTTGCATTTTTGATTGAAGATTAACTAAAAACGACCAGTTCATTGAACTGGTCGTTTGGTTTCTTAATTAAAAAGCTGTAATATATTCTGCGCATTGCTCATTCTGTGAGTGAGAATTGTTGTTGAAACTTGCTCTAATAATTGGTTTTTTGTGTATTCCATCATCATTTTTGCATAGTCAACATCACGAATTCTTGAGTTTGCTTCAGTAAGATTCAAATAAGTTTCTTCTAAGTTTGCCATTGTGTACTCAAGTCTGTTTTGAGTAGCGCCAACATTTGAACGCTCTCTTGACACCTGATTAATAGCATCTTTTACTAATTGCATTGCTTCCTGTGCTTTTTCTGGTGAAGAAACATCAATTTTATCTAACCCCAAAGCAGTAGCATCTAAACCGCCGATTGTTAATGTAAGAACATCCTTCTCACCGGCACCAATCTGGAAGTTAACGTCTTTAAAGCTACCATCAAGCAAAGTTTTATTGTTAAAATTAATAGATTTACTTACACGATTAATTTCAGCAATCAAGGCATCAATTTCATCCTGTATGGCAGCTCTGTCAACAGTAGTGTCATAAACACCATTTGAAGCTTTTGTTGTAAGCTCAACCATTCTGTTAAGCATATTGTGAATTGAACCCATTCCACCTTCAGCAGTCTGGAGTAATGAAACAGTATCCTGAACGTTTAACTGAGCCTGTTCAAGACCTGTTAACTCACCTTTTAATTTTTCACTTATAGCAAGACCTGCTGCATCATCAGCGGCAGTATTAATTTTGTAACCGCTTGAGAGTTTTTCCATATTGCTTTGAATATTCTTTTGGTGAATCTTAATATTTCTTGATGCATTCATTGCAGAAATATCTGTCTGAATTGAATTACTCATAATGCTACCTCCTTGTAACAACTGTCTTGTTCTTTAAATTCATAATAGCATAAGAAATATATGGTGTCAAGCAACAAAAAAGCAGAGTGCATTTTACACTCTGCTTTCTTTTTTATTCTACTACCTCTGGTTTTATATTTGTAAACGCTTTAAAAACGTCTCTTAATAAGTCCATAAAAATTTCAAATA
Organism: Acutalibacteraceae bacterium; assembly: GCA_045587825.1. GTDB lineage: Bacteria > Bacillota > Clostridia > Oscillospirales > Acutalibacteraceae > DTU089. Next base: position 23,483 of record JAZNCY010000274.1, on the reverse strand, counting down.
CAGGAAGCATAATATTTGAAATTGAATAACTTGCTTCGCTTCTTACACCGCCCTCAGCGATTTTTGAACCACTTTGTGTTGCAAGGAAGCTTGAAGTTAATTCGTAAGTGTGGTAGCTATCAAGGTCACCTTCATCGAGCTCAATAATTCTTGCACCCTGAAGCATATTATTATAGTATGAGTGATATGTAGCACCTGGTGTTTGAACAATGTCAATACCATTGATATCAGCTACGAAGCTGTTAACGTGGTCGTGACCTACAACAACTGCAAGAACATCGCCACCCTGAAGCATTGCATCCCATTGACCATCAGAGCCATTACCCGGGCAACTCTTTTCAAAGATGTAACCATCAAATTTATCAATTTTAGGTACGTATGAATAAACGCCACCATCATTGAAGTTATATGTAAGCTCACCTAAAGATGTATCTGTTTCATAGAAAAGAACTTCTACTGCTTCTTTTGGGATGATATGTTGGAATGCGATTGATGGAACTATTTTGCCACCATTTTTTGCTGTAATTGCATCACGTGTAGTGTTGTACCATTCAATCTGGTCTGCTCTTACCCAGTCATAACCGAGCCATTCGCCATTTTCATCATGCATAGATGTACCTGAATCAAACATCCAGAGATTAAATGCAATATCGTTACCCTTGCTTGAATAAATAAGAAGATTGTGGTTTGCACAACCGTGAAGAGCAGGGTCTGCATCGTAAGCTAAACAACCTTCGTATTTCTGGTATTCGGCTAACTGTTGCTCTGCTGTAAAATTCTCTCTTTCAACATCGTGATTACCAAATACAAATGTAAATGGAACATCACGCTCTGCAAGTGGAGTTAATAACTGCTCATAAGCACGAACATCTTCTGAAACAATGTTATCACCATCAAACACAACTAAATCCGGGTCTGAATAATCAAGTGCTTCTTCAATAAAGGTAAGCATAGATTGTTCTATCGGATAAACGTCCTGAACATCAGCAAGAACAAGAATTTTAAATGTTCCATTCTTTCTAAATCTTAAAACATCATTTTCACCAATGCCTGCAGCAAAAGATGTTACCGCGAATGAAAACAACATAGTTATAACAAGTAAAAGTGAAATTACTCTTTTCATAATTATCTCCTATTCCTTTTTTACAAAAGTAGTCACTCGGTATATTTTACTACTAATTCCTTAAAGTGTCTACCCTTTTCCTCAAAATTCTTGTAGAAATTGTAGCTTGCAGCCGCTGGAGAAAACAAGCAAACACCATTTTCTTTAGTTTCTCTTATTGCATTTATTACTGCATCCTCCATATTCTCTGCATAAATTGCATTTACCTGAGTATTATGAAGCTTTACGTCATCTAAAATATCGTGACCAGTTTCGGGGAGACCAATAAGATTTTTAATATCGCTATTTATAAGAAAATCTATAAATTCCTTGTAATCAATACCTCTGTCAAGACCGCCGAAAATTAATGTTTCAACGTTACCAAGTGCCTTTATTGCACCAATTACTGCAGTAGGTATTGTAGCAATACTGTCATTGTAATAAGAAACGCCCTTGAATTTACCAACAAATTCCATTCTGTGTTCAATGCCGTTAAATCCTTTTATAGCATTTCTTATGCTGTCATCGTCAATCCCAAAAATTCTTGCAACTTCTAAAGCGTAGGCAATATCCTGACGATTGTGCTCGCCCTTTAAATGCTCTGTACTGTGCCACAATTCGTTGACAAATTCATCATTTTGGGCTTTTGTAAAACCAACCTTGTGTGGCGTACCACCGATTGACTTTGTAATGTCAAGTCCGTGACCTACATCCTGCTCATCGTTATAAACAAAATAATTTTCTCTTGTTTGATATCTTGTTATATTAAGCTTAGAATTTGCATAACCCGAGAAACCTGTTTTGTAGTGGTCTAAGTGTTCTTCATAAATATTTACAAGAACAGCTACCTCTGGCGAAGCAGTTGTAAACTCAAGCTGATGTGAGGACATTTCAATTACGGCAATTAAATCTTCACCCTCATCTGCTTTTTCAAACACAGGAACACCGATATTACCTATAAGGCAGGTATTTTTACCACCAGCCTTTAACATCTCATAAATAAGAGTAGATGTAGTTGTTTTACCCTTAGAGCCTGTTATACCAACAACAGTAGGCTTTGCAAATCTCAGAAACATATCTGTCTGGCAGGTAATTTCAGTAGTAGGCGGATACTTAACATCATCTAAAAAAGCAATTCCAGGACTTTTGAATACGAGGTCAAAGTCACCTAAATATGAAAGATAATCGTCACCACAGATTAAATCTACATTTTTGTCATCAAGCTTAATGTAGTTTTTATCAGCAATTGTTATTCTCTTTTCAGGCAAATGCTTTCTTATATAATTATAAGTAGAAATACCCTCTCTGCCATAACCTAATATAAGAATTTTTTTCTCTTTAATATATTCAATAATTTGCGACATAAAAATCTCTCCGCAATTAATTTTGAAACCGCTTCCCACCTGTTATGATGGAAAGCGGAATTTTTTTATTCAGCAAAAGCGTAGCCGTTTTTACCGTGTTTCTTTACATAGTACATAGCTTCGTCAGCTTTTTCAAATAATTCGTTGTAATCCATTCCTGTTTCAGGATAAATTGCAACACCTATTGAGCAAGACATAACTCTGTCTTTTGCTTTTTCTAATTTTACACTATGGCAAATCTTTTCAATTTCCTTTGCTTTTTCTTCAACAAGCTCTTTTACATCACCCAAGCCGTTAACAAAGATAACGAATTCTTCACCGCCGACACGTCCTAAAATATCAGTAGAACGGAATGCAAGAGTTAATTTACTTGTGAATTCTCTTAAGAAGATATCGCCCTCGTGGTGACCATAAGTATCATTAAGAAGCTTGAAATCGTCAATATCAATAAGGAACATAGTGCCTGGCTCATTCGGATATTCCTTGATAAGCTCATTGATTTTAAGACCTGTTGAAACTTTATTGAGGAAGCCTGTAAGCTGGTCTGTTTCAGCCTGCGCTATGAGTCTTGATTTTTCTTTCTTTTCTTTATCAATATCTGAAATAGTACCTATAAAACGAACTGCATTACCTTCCGCATCAAATATAGAAGCGAACTTAATTCTGTGCCATACAACGTCGTTTCTCTGGTTAATAATTCTTGCATCAAAAATATTAATTCTCTTACCAGAAAGTGCATTACTTACTGCTTCGATAAAGAGCGGAATATCTCTGTGGTCAAGAACGTTACCATAAGTAATATATTCAATTGCGTCTTCAACTCTTGTTGCTGTACGAAGTGTTCTTAAGATTTTAGGTGAACATTCTAATGTATCAGTTGCAACATCGTAATTGAACATAATATCGTCAGAAATTTCTTCAATAAGCTCATATCTTTCTTTTTCTTCCTGAATTCTCATCTGAAGACGTTTCATCTCAGTGATGTCAACGATATTACAAATGAAGCGTTGCTCACCATCTTTTGCATCATGTGGCTTTCTTACAGAGAAAAGTGCCCAAGCAACTTCACCATTCTTTTTATTTATACGGCATTCAAATTTCTGAACCTCACCCGGTTTATAAGCTGTATTAACACGGGAAATAATATTCATAAAATCGTCATAATGGAAAAGATTGAGTCTTACTTCTTGTGGAAGTGTTTCATATTCATCTCTTGTGTAACCAAAAAGAGCGAAAAATCCCTCGTTTGTATATTCAAGCTTAACGCCCTCAGAGTGCGGAGAAACCATAGCAATACCAGCAACAGTTTCGCTTAATATCATCTCGAGTTCAGCTTTTTCGAGCTCGCTCTCCATCAATCCGCCGTACTTCATACTCTTAACCCACCTTTGTAGAAAATCATCAATTTTTTCAAGCAAGATAATATATATTTGTGATTATAACACATTTTTTTCTATTTAACAAGGTTTTTTTGAAAACACTTGAATAAATTAACAAAATTTTATATAATCTATTTGTTGGATTATGTCTATAGATATAAATAGTACTATAATAAATAAAAAATATATATGCACTGGTGAAATTATATGTTAGAATTAGTAAATTTATCATTCAAAGTCAATGATGACGGAAACAAAAAAGAAATTTTAAACGATGTTTCTTTAACACTCGAAGACGGAAAATTTCTTGTTATTACAGGACCTAATGGTGGCGGTAAATCAACGCTCGCAAAGCTTATTATGGGCATTGAGAAACCAACTGGTGGTAAAATTCTCTGGAATGGTACCGATATTACAAATATGTCAATAACAGAAAGAGCAAAGCTTGGTATAGGCTACGCTTTTCAGCAACCGCCAAGATTTAAAGGTCTTACTGTAAGAGATTTGTTAAGCCTTGCTCACGGAAGCACACTTCCTGAAGACCAATGCTGCACTTATCTTACAAACGTTGGTCTTTGCTCAAAAGATTATCTTAATCGTGAAGTTGATGCAACTCTTTCAGGTGGCGAAATAAAAAGAATAGAAATTGCAACAATTATGGCAAGAAATGTAGACCTTGCTATTTATGACGAGCCCGAGGCAGGTATTGACCTCTGGAGCTTCAATATGTTAATAGAAAGCTTTAAAAATATTTCAGCTAAGCAAAAGCAGAGTATGATTATAATTTCTCACCAAGAAAGAATTATGAAAATAGCAGACGAAATTGCTATTATAGCAAACGGCACAGTTAAGAAAAAAGGTGCAGTTGACGAAGTCTTTCCACTTTTGATGGAAGAATTCAATAATGTCTGCAATTTCAGATAAGGAGGTATTGTTGTGCAGAATATAGATTCACGTATGTTAAAAACAATAGCAGATTTGCATGACGTACCTAAAGGCGCTTATAACATACGCCGTAATGGTGAAAGTGCAGGTCGCGCATCTACTGAAAATATTACAATCGAAAATAAAAAAGACAAGCCTGGCATTGATATAACAATTAAGCCTGGTACTAAAAACGAAAGCGTTCATATTCCTGTTATCATTACCGAAACAGGCGTTGACGATTTAGTTTATAACGATTTCTACATCGGTGATGATGCAGACGTTTTAATCGTTGCAGGTTGTGGAATCCATAACTCAGGTGACAAGAAAAGTGAGCACGATGGTATTCATCGTTTCCACATAGGTAAAAACGCCCGCATTAAATACGTTGAAAAGCATTATGGCGAGGGTACTGGCACAGGCGAAAATGTTTTAAATCCTGTTACCGAAATCTTTATGGATGAAAATTCATATTGTGAAATGGAAATGGTGCAGATTGAAGGCGTTGACTCAACAAAAAGAAACACTATTGCAAAGTTAGAGTCAGGTGCTCATCTTCTCATTTTAGAAAAGCTTATGACTCACGATAATCAGGTTGCACATTCAGATATGACTATCGAATTAAACGGCGTTGATGCTTCTTCACAGATTATCTCACGTTCAGTAGCAAAGGATAATTCTGAGCAGGTTTTCTACCCTAAAGCAGTAGGTAACGCTAAGTGCAGAGCTCACGTTCAATGTGACTCAATCATTATGGGTAACGCTCATATACGTTCCATTCCAGAAATTGCTGCTAATCACTGCGATGCTAATATCGTTCACGAAGCAGCTATTGGTAAAATAAATAATGACCAGCTTTTAAAGCTTCAGACTCTTGGCAAAACAGAAGAAGAAGCTGAAGAAATTATTATAAATTGTTTCTTAAGATAAAACACAATTTTTAAGGAAGTGTTTCAAATGAAAAAAAGAGTTCTTGCATTTGACTTTGGTGCTTCAAGTGGCAGAGCAATTCTTGCTACATTTGATGGCAAAAAAATAGAGCTTCAGGAAGTCCATCGTTTTTCAAACGACCCTGTAAGCATTAATGGTACTGTTTACTGGGATATTCAAAGACTTTTCTTTGAAATAAAGCAAGGTATGGTAAAAGCCAAAGAATTCGGTGGCTTCGATAGCATAGGCATTGATACCTGGGGTGTTGACTTCGGACTTTTAAGAAAAGACGGCACTTTAGTCGAAAACCCTGTTCATTACCGTGATAAGAGAAACAGCGGTATGATTGAAAAGGCAGAAGAATACATTTCAAAAGAAAGAATGTATGACATAACTGGTATTCAGTTTATGGATTTCAATACTGTTTTCCAGCTTCTTTCTTTAAAAGAAAATCGCCCTTACATATTAGATGAAGCAGAAACAATGCTTTTTACACCTGACCTTTTAAACTATATGCTCACTGGAGTAAAAGCAACTGAGTTTTCTATTGCAACTACCTCACAGATGGTTGATTTAAAAACAAATGACTGGTCAGATGAAATTATAAACGCTTTAGGTCTCCCAAAAAGACTTTTAACAAAAATTGTTCCTACTGGTACTAAAATCGGCACTTTAAGTGATGAAATCTGCGAAGAGCTCTCTTTACCTAAAGCAGACGTTATTGCAGTTGCTGCTCACGATACTCAAAGTGCTATTACTGCTGTACCTTGTCAGGATGATGACTTTATATTCATAAGCTGCGGCACCTGGTCACTCTTCGGCACAGAAGTTAAAGAGCCGATTATCAACGAAGCATCTAAACGTCTTAACGTTACTAACGAAGGTGGTTACGATTTCACAACTGCATTCTTAAAGAATATTATAGGTCTTTGGCTCATTCAGGAAAGCAGAAGACAATGGAAGCGTGAAAATATTGAATATTCTTACGCTGATTTAGAAAGATTAGCATTAGAATGCGAGCCATTCAAATGCTTTATTGACCCTGATTCACCAGAATTCGGCTCTATGGGTAATATTCCAAAGCGAGTTCAGGAATATTGCAAAAAAACAAATCAATATGTACCACAGACTCCTGGTGAAATTATGCGTTGTATTTACGAAAGTCTTGCTTTAAAATATCGTTTCACCTTTGACGGAATAAAAGAGTGTACTGAAAAAGAGTATGACAGAATTCACGTTATGGGTGGCGGTACTAAAGACAAGCTTCTTTTACAGATGACTGCCGAAAGCTGTAACGTAAAAGTTTACGGCGGACCTATTGAAGCAACTGCATTAGGCAACGTAGCAGTTCAGCTTATTTCTACAGGCGTCATAAAAGATATTAAAGAAGCAAGAAAAATTATCGCAGAGGGTGAAAATCTCACTTGCTACACCCCTACCGAAAACGAAAAATGGGAAGAAGCATACAAGAGATTTAAAGAGATAATCAAATGACAATCACACCAAAATTATCTTCAGAAAATATAGACTACGTCTTTTCAGTTGCTGGCAGAATTCTTTCAGAAAGCTCCGAAAGATTACCGTCGACACCAGGCGAAGCATATTCTGCAAGACTTATATTAAACGAGCTTAAAAATTATTGCGATGAAACAAACGAAGAAAGCTTTACAACTCACTTAAGAGTTGGTACTCTTCTTTTAAAAATCCTTTGTGGGCTTTTAGTTTTATCTGCAATTGTTTTCAAAGCTTCAACACTTAAGGGCTCGGTTGTCCCAGTTTGTATATGCACAGTGTTAAGTGTTCTTATATTCTCCATTTTTGCTTACAAATTTTTCTTTGACGGAAAAGCATTGGACTCTTTGTTTCCAAAAAGAATGTCCATTAATGTATTCGCAAAAAGATATTCACATTCAAAGGCACAAAACAGGGTTGTTTTAGTAGCACGTGCTGATGCACCTAAAAAGCAACGATTTTTTCTTTACAAAACAAACCTCACAACTGTTCTTTTAGCGCTTTGTGTTTTAGGCAACACACTCACATTCATTTCTTGTGTTTTGTATTTATTTTCGGGTGCACCTGAAAACACTCCGATATTCAACTTTTTGTCTTCATTGTCGCTTTTATTTTTGATATTCTATTTAGCGGCAATATTACTTGTTCACCCCACAAAAGCTGCTTCTGGACTTTCTTCAAGCATAATTCCCGCAGCAACCATTACTGCTATTATGAAGCAAATGGATGAAAACAACTTCAGATACAATCAAACTGAATTTTGTTGCCTTATAGTTGGTAGTGAATATTCAAACCACGCTGGTGCTTATGCATTCGCTTTAAAACACAAAAAATTGATGAGTGATATTCCAACTGTATTTATACCAGTTGAAGAACTGACCACTTCAAAAAATTTAGCTATATTCTTTAAAGATGGTAGCGGTAACGAGGGCAGTAAAGACACAGCAAATATTATGTCTGATGCTTGTGAAAACCTAAACCTTAAAATTCATAAGGAAAACACTATTATAGGAACTTCAAGCTTCACACCTTTTACTGTTCATCATTTTGCATCGTGTTCTCTCGGCACTTCTAAAAAATACATAAACAAGTGCTTCAGTTCTAAAGATTTGCTTTCTAATGTGTCAAGAAAAACAATTTTTGATGCAGCAAATATTTTAATGGAAACAACAAACTATTATGATAATGCAAGATTATAAATTTAAAATAAAGGACGACAATTTACTATGGCTAAAATTTTAAATTCAAAAGTGAAAAACATCCCTTGGCAAGACAAACCAGCAAACTGTACTGACCCTGTATGGCGTTACACAGAAAACCCTATTATCGACAGAAGCTTTGTTAAAGATGCAAACAGTATTTTCAACTCAGCTGTTGTAAGACGTGATAAAGAAGACGACTTTGCAGGTGTTTTCAGACTTGATGATATTACACGTGAACAATATCTCGTTACAGGCTTCAGTAAGGATGGTATTCACTGGCAATTAAACGATGAAAAAATCTTCCGTGGTTATGACCCACGCCTTTGCGAAATTGATGGCAAATATTATCTTTCATGGGTATGCCACACTGACAGAGGTACTTCAATAGGTATTGCAGTTACAGAAGATTTTGTTAACTGGGACAGAAAAGAAAATGCTGTTTTACCAGTTTCAAGAAACGGCGTATTATTCCCAAGAAAAGTTAATAATGAATATATGATATTCACTCGTCCTTGCGATAAAGGTCACACACCTTATGGTGATATTTTCTTAAGCCACAGCCCAGACCTTACATACTGGGGCAAGCATCGTTTTGTTATTAAACCAGAAAACAACTGGGAAATGACAAAGGTTGGCGCTGGCCCTACACCTATTGAAACAGATGAAGGCTGGCTTTGCTTCTACCATGGTGTTATTACAAGCTGTAACGGCTTTACATACAGTATGGGTGCTATGATTACAGATATAAATGAGCCGTGGAAAGTTTTACACAGAGCTGACTGTTACTTATTAAGCCCACGTGAAACTTACGAATTTGTTGGCGATGTTCCTAACGTTGTATTCCCTTGTGCAGCTTTAGCAGATAGTGACACAGGCAGAATTGCAGTTTATTACGGCGGCGCCGACACAGTTGTAGGTCTCGCATTCACCACAGTTGATGAGGTTGTAAGCTTCATTAAAGAACACGATATGATTAAATAAAAAGATTAAGTAAAAAATTAAATAATATGATAAAAATTAAAGATTATATTGGAACCAAGTCATTTTATAAAATGACTTTAAGCATTGCTTTGCCAATGATGGTGCAAAATCTCATTTCTAACTTTGTAAACCTTTTAGACAACGTAATGGTTGGCTCTTTGGGTACAGAAGAAATGTCTGGTGTATCTATAGTAAACCAGTTGTTTTTTGTTTTTACATTGGCACTTTTTGGTGCTGTAAGTGGTGCAGGTATTTTCACATCACAATTCCACGGTAAAAATGACCACGATGGCATACGCTACACAATAAGATACAAAACTGTTACAGTTATACTTCTTACTATAATTGCTCTGTTAATATTTATTTTCGCTGGTGACTTCTTAATCGGTCTTTATTTGCACGATTCAGACAGCACAGAAAACTTAGAGCTAACAGCCGAGATTGCAAGAAAATATTTAAACATTATTCTTATAGGTCTCTTCCCTTTTGCTATTTCAAATATTTTCTCAAGCACGTTAAGAGAAACTGGTCAGACAGTTATACCAATGGTAACTGGTTTTGTTGCCGTATTTACAAACTGTGCATTAAACTATATTTTAATCTTCGGAAAATTCGGTGCTCCTGCTTTAGGTGCTGAGGGTGCTGCTATTGCAACCGTTATTTCAAGGTATGTAGAATGTGCAGTATTTATGGTTTATGTTTTCTTTAAACGAAAGGCTTATCCATTCTTCAAGGGAGCATTCAAATCATTTTACATACCTAAGCAATTATTCAAAAACATTACAGTTAAAGGAATGCCACTTTTACTTAACGAGTTCTTATGGGCAGCTGGTATGTCAGTTCTCAGTATGGGTTATAGCCTTCACGGCATTGCTGTTGTTGCAGGCTACAGCATTTCTTCCACCGTTGTAAATCTTTTAAGCATATCCTTCCAGTCTTTAGGCTCCAGCATAAGTATAATTGCAGGTAAGCTTTTAGGAGCTGGTAAATTTAAAGAAGCAATAGACACCGTAAAAAAATTGTTTGCTTTCACACTTTTTGCAAGTGTAATAGTTGGTATTACATTATTTTTGTTGAGTAAGCCTGTTTTACTCCTTTACAACACTTCTGAAGAATCTAAAATATATGCAGAATTCTTTATGAAAACAGTTGCAATTTTTGTTCCTGTTGGTGCATTTGCACACGCCTCATATTTCACGCTGAGAAGTGGTGGCAAAACCTTTGTAACATTTCTTTTCGACAGTGTTTATTTGTTATGTGTCGCTGTTCCTATAGCTTTTGCACTTTATTATGTTTTCCATTTTTCAATATTCATTATTTTCCCTTGTGTTCAGGCATTTGATTTGATAAAAGATGTTATAGGATTTATACTTATAAAGAAAAAAGTCTGGGTAAATAATATTGTTGATGATTAAAAAATTCCCCTATGAAGAATTTTCTTCATAGGGGATAATTTCATTTATTGAACTGTAAGCTCTTGTTTTGTTTTTCTTTCTTCTTCTGCCCAGCGTGCCTTTTTAGCTACTTTGTATTCATACATATTGTCATCCATACGCTTCATAAATCCGTCGGAGTCTTTTTCTTTACCAACTGTAAACTGAGCGTAACCATAAGAGAATAACAACTCATAAGGATACTCACCTGAAGCGTTTCTTTCATTTGCAACGTCTGTAAGCTTCTGCATAAGTGCTTCAATACTATCATTATCAAGCATTGGAGTAATAATTATGAATTCGTCACCGCCATAACGGGCTGCAAAATTCATTTTACCTAAGTTGTCTCTCAATATACTACCAACCTGAGAAATAGCATCATCACCAACGTGGTGGCCAAAATTATCGTTAATCTGCTTGAATTTATCCATATCAAGCATTATGCCTGTGATAGTTTTACCATTTTTTCTATACTTGTCATTTTCATTAAGGCTTGTAAGATAATCATCTAAATAACGTCTGTTATAAACACCACTTAAGCGGTCAATATAAGCAGATTCAGATTGTGTTGTAGCATAAAAGCCAACAAGAGAAATGGTAATTACCATAGCAATAATTGCAGCGCCTGGTATCAACCACTGCACTAACATTCCTATAAAAATAGGAGTCATTATAAGCATTATTGGCATAATCATATATTTATTAATTTTTTTCTTATTGGCGTAAACATAACCTATACCAAACACAACGTAGGCAACAGTTGAAACAGCTGGAATTATCCACAAATCTTCTCTTGTATATACGTTTTCATCACTGATGCTGAAAACCCAGCCTGTGAATGGTGTAGTCCAGATAGATATCAATGCAATTAACACTGGTGCACAGATAATTTTTGCATAGCGTTTAACACGCCTTGGGCTACCGAACATCCTATAAACCACATATAGACACCAGATATAACCGAACACTACGTTAACTGTAAAATACAATAAATTGAGGCACATATTTATACTTATATCTATTGTATTACCTATTTCTGCGCCATTCATAATATTAAGGAAAATATGCTCTCTATCCCAAAGGTTTGTAAAAGCTTCAACAAAGCACTGAACAAGTGCAAGGTCAAGCATTACAACAAACAACTTCTGGTCTAAAACGAAGCTGTTTTTAACGCTCCTATGTTGCATTCTTAAGAATACAAGCAACATAATTGCAGAGCAGTTTACTATGATATTTTCCATAGCATATTTAGTAACTTGCTGTATCATTTAATTAATCTCTTTTCATATAAAATTTATCCAACACTATATATGACAATTATAGTACTTTTCATTTCAAATTTCAACCATTTTAGGTGAATTTATCATAAAAATATTTGAATTTTTTGTTAATATCTACTATAAACCTATAGGAAATTCAGGGATTAAAAATGAGTAAATCGACAAAAATTCAAACTTTTGTCGATTTACTCCGCGTTTTTATACCACTATATATTGTATATTACTTAACACCAAAATACTTTTGTGCATTTCTGAATGAAATATCTTTAACTACTTCGCTTAAAAATTCCATATCATCAGGATATTTACCCTCTTCAACCAAATCCCCAATAATTTCACAAACAATTCTTCTGAAATATTCGTGTCTTGGGTAAGATAAGAAGCTACGTGAGTCTGTAAGCATACCAATGAATTTAGAGAATGCACCAAGATTCATTAAAGAGCTCATCTGTGCTCTCATACCGTCGTAGTTATCGTTAAACCACCATGCAGTACCAAACTGAATTTTTGAAGCCGCCTCATCTGTCTGGAAGTTACCGAGCATTGTACCTAAAACCTGATTATCTTTAGGATTAAGTGTAAAGAGAACAGTTTTAGGAAGCCTGAATTCAGAGTGCATAGCATTAAGAAGCTTTGAAAGATTTATAGCAATTTCATAGTCAGCTATTGAGTCGTAGCCTGTGTCAGGACCTAACTTTTTAAACATCTCAGTGTTGTTATTTCTCATAGCACCAATGTGAATTTCCATAGCCCAGTTATTTTTTGCATATTCATTTGCAAGGAAAATAAGAAGCTCTGTTTTATATAAATCAATTTCTTCTATTGAAAGCTCTTCGCCACTTAATTTCTTTGTAAAGAGGGCATTTAATTCATCTTCTGTGCCTCTTACATAAGGAATGTAAGTCAAAGCGTGGTCACTTGCACAGCAGCCCATTTCTTTGAATAACTCAATTCTTGTAAGAAGAACTTTTTTGAGCTCTGTAAATGATTTAATAGAAGTACCTGAAACGTTTTCGAGAGATGCTAACCATTCTGAATAGCCATCTAATTCAATACCAAGTGCTTTGTCTGGTCTGAATGCAGGTAACACCTGACACTCAAAGGTTTCGTCCTCCTTTAAAAGCTTATGATATTCTAAAGTATCTGCCGCATCGTCTGTTGTGCAAAGATATTTTACGTTACTTCTTTTAATTAATTCTCTTGGTGTATAACCGCCATTTTTAATTAAAGAATTAGCCTTTTCCCATATAGCGTCACAGGTTTTTTCTGATAATGGCTCATAGATATCAAAATATCTTTGTAATTCAAGGTGAGTCCAGTGGTAAAGAGGATTGCCAATTAAATTAGGCATAGCCTTTGCCCACGCTTTAAATTTTTCATAAGGTGATTTATCGCCTGTAATATATTCTTCACTTATACCACAAGAGCGCATTGCACGCCATTTATAGTGGTCGCCAGCAAGCCACAAATAAGCTAAATCACTTGGAGCATTATTTTCATAAATTTCTTTTGGTGATAAATGACAGTGCCAGTCAAAAATAGGCTCATTTTCACAAGCTGCATAAAGCTTTTTAGCAGTTTCAGTTTTCAAAAGAAAATCTTTATCCATAAATTTTTTCATAGTTTGCACCTCTGAATTTTATATTCGTAAAATATGATAACATATTAAAAAATTTATTTCAATGTGAAAAATATTTAAGAAAATGAAATAAAAACCAACAAATTAAACAAAGAGAGCAGGTCATAAGACCTACTCTACTCTTTCTATTGTATTTAAAACTTTGTGTAATAATTCAAGGTCTGCTGTGTCAGCTGATTCTGGTTTATAGTGAATCTGATAATAGCCATCTTCATGCTTATCGCTATAAAACCATATGTAAGCGTTGTATCTATCATACTCGCCTTCAATATATTCTATTTCACCATTTTTATTTAATTTTCTCTGTTTTAATTTAGATATTTCAGCCTGAAAAATACCATTATCAAAATACTCAAAATCATAATGACCGTCCATTGTTGCCATTTGTTTATCCATAAGCAGTACTATATATGTTATACATTCATTAATATCAAATATGTTAGCATCATCCGGATTGATTGTATATATTAAACGATTCCATTCCTGATTTGTTTTCGGATAATACCCGAATGTATCTTCTATCATTTTCCTGAATCGTGCACCATCTTTACCTGAAAACAATTCACCAGTAATATCTAATGGCTCTGTTGTTGTTTCTTCTCGTTTACTCACACCAAGCAAAAAATCCTCACAACCAGGCTTAGAAAATTTAAGCATAGTATAATATTCCTGTTCAACTTTCTCAACAAATTCATAGCTTTCTGGTAAAGAAAACTTTACACCATCCAATTCATACTCCACCAAATTTTCATCTTCAAAAGAGATATCAAGTTCTGAATAGAACAATGTTTCTTGATATGCAGATGGAATTTTTTTCATAGCAACTTTGTAAATCAATCCTGGCACAAAAAGCGCTAAAAGAGAAAGAGTTAAAACCGACACCAAACAGATTGCGATTACTTTCTTAATACTTTTTGGGGCTTTATTTACAATTTTCTCATTTATTGTTTCTTTTTTTATTTCCAGCAAAGATTGGTACTCCATTGTTTCATATATTATGAAAACACTTAAAAAGTTCACAAAAAGGATTTTCACAACATTTACCATAACAGAAAAAGAAACGGTCTTTGTCAAGTACATCACTAAAAACGACAACAATAAAATTCCCGAATATAAAAATATATCACGTTTTGGAAATGCAACATCCTTACCCTTTTTAATTTTCAACCATTGATATAAACTTAATATACACATTAAAATATAAACAACGAAATCACACAAAAGTATATAAACACGTGATGCATTCAGATTAACTAATGTTGAGAAAATTTGAGACCCTATTGATGAAATAAGCAAGTACCAAAGGTAATCATACTGTTTATAAACTAATCTTACGCCTGACTTAAAAAACTTTTTTAAAACCACAAAAAACAAAAGCGTAACCACGAGCGGAAGAAAATCGCTAAAGAATAAATAACTACCGCTAACTGAAACCCCTGCCATTTCAGCTTGAAAAAAAAGAATTGTTTTAATAATAAAATTTAAAGCAGCCGCAAACAAAACTACTAATAAATGGTCATTTATATCTTTTTTGAGTTTTGTAACTCTCTTTTGGTAAAATGACTCGTACGCTTCGTATTTTTCAGATTCACTTGTTTTTAACTCTTCTGTTTGTGAAAGTAAATCTTCATAAGTAACAGAAAAGCAGTCAGCAATATTTTTGAGTGTTTTCACTCTTGGCATAGCTTCGCCAGTCTCCCATTTTGAAACAGCTTTGTCTGAAACCCCCAGTATATTTGCAAGGTCTTTCTGTGTTAAGTTACTTTCGGTTCTTAACTTGTAAAGTTTGTTACCGAATGTGTATTTATCCATAGGAGCACCCCCGATGTTTTATAACTGAATTATACTTTAATGTACTATCTTTTTCAATAAACACAGTAAAAATATAAGTAGAATTAAAGTAGAAATTGTAAAAAATCAATAATTCAAAATCAATTATTCATCAGCGTAAGCGACTTCATCATTCATTATTCATTGAAAATTCGTTCTCTTTTAATGAATAATGAATATTGAATAATGAAAAATGAATAATACAAACGAAAATCCGTCCACTATCGTGAACGGATTTTCGTTTTTGTTTGTGGGGGTATATTTGAATAAGGAGATAGGAATGAAAAACTCTAATTTAATCTGAAACAATTTTTTCTTCCGTTTCATTGTCTATATTTTACCCTTTACAAATAAATCCCGTGTGAATTGATTGTTAATAATTTGTTAAATTCAAAAAACAGAGTCGGGCATATTAAAACGCCCGACTCATAATAGATTTATATATCCTTTTTATTATTTTCGCCTGTATTCCAGTTAATTAAATGCTCGAATTTTTTGCCATTTTCTTCACAGGTGAGTTTAACCCAGTTGTCACCCTCATAAATAGCATCAAGCACTTTAACTGTTGGGGCACTATATGTTTTCATAAGCTCTGCGCTTTGTTTTTCATCATAGTTTGCAGCATTATCTGATGTGAAAATGATTGTACCTAAATTTCTGCAAAGGTCTGCCCATAAAACACGTTGGTCCCAAGTGATTTTAAGAGGCTTCTTGCTCTTTCTGTCACCATCAACTTCTTTTAAAGCGTTTCTTAAATAGAAAACGTCAGGGTCATTGCCGAATACTCTGCCATTTAAGCCACGGCGGAATATTGTATTTTTAATTGCAGTCTGAACAGAAACAATTTCTCTGTTTACTTTGCCTTTTACAGGAACTGGCTCAAATACCAAGTCAACGTCACTACCAATACGGCAATAGTCAACCTTACCGAAAGCTGGTCCTAACGGAACACCGCAACCTAAAATAAGCTTATCGCCGACACATTCTCTTAAAAGTGCCATAGCATCGCACATAATTTCGCCACGGCTCTTGCCATTTCTTGGAACGATACAAGCTGTGTAAAGGAAGTCTAATTTAACCATATCGAAGCCCCAGGTGTTGAGAATTGTATTGAAGAACTGCTTAATATATGCTGCACATTCTGGATTATAGAAATCGAGTGTGTAACAATCTCTGCCAAGACCTACAAAGCCATAAATTGGTTTGCCATCTGGCTTTTTAACAATCCACTCAGGGTGATTTTTAGCAACAACAGAATTCTTCTGAATGTAGAATGGTGCAAGCCAGAGACCAGCAAGCCAGCCCTTACTATGAATTTCGTCTGCAATATATTTCATTCCCTTAGGGAATTTTTCGTTTGGAACTTCCCAGTCACCAATAAAGCTCTGGTAACCATCGTCTATCTGGAAAATATTAATATCAGCGCCAGTTGCCTTTAAAGCTTCAAGGTCACGAATAATAATTTCTTCGGTAATATCTGTGTAGTAGTTATACCAGCTTGTGTAACCGTTAATTCTGTTTGTCTTTGGTTTTTCAATACCCATAGTGGTGAAATACTCATCAAATAAAGCATCGTGTTCACCAGTTAAAACAATCATATCTAAAACAGTTACTTCACCGTTTATTACTTTACACTCTAAATCTTTTTCAACAACAATTGTGTTTGCATTTGTGTCGAAATTAAATATTGTGTAACCCTCTTGCTCAGAAAGACTGCCCATAAGTGTAAATTCACTGCCAGTACGAATATATGAATATGTATAGCCGTGGAACACACCTGATTTTTCAGGATATTCCCTGAACATATAGTCACCACTGCAACCAGCCATATTAAAGCCTAAAGGAATAGACTTAACGAGTTTATTCATACCCCTGTAAAACTCGTTCTTTTTATATTCCCTTGTCATACTCCAGCTCTGGTAGCCGTTTGGCATAATACGAACGTCGTCAGGGTAATTGTAATCTGCAATAACCTTAAGATTATAAAGTTCAATTTCTTTACTTGCTTTTAAAGTAACCTTTAAAGATTTACCGTCAAATGAATAATTAACAGATAAATCTTCGTTATTTCCTGAAAAAGCAACTATTTTGCCGTCAACTTTGTAATTCAATGCAACTTTAGCGTTTTTAAACATTGTTTTTGCACCTTTCAAATCAAAAAATATATTTCGTATTATTTTACCATAAATCATAAAAAAAGACAATGTAATTCTCGACAATAAATCAACCAAAAAATTAGTAAAAACAACAGTAAAAAACTTATGATTTTTATTGACTTATTTTAAAAAAAGGCATAAAATTAAGTGGATATGCGAGGTGACTTAATGGCATTTATTTTATCGGGTATCGCTTATGGCATTTTAGAAGTTTTTTTGCTTCACATACTCTTAAAAAGTGCATTATCTGGAGACTTAAAGAAAAGTATATTGCCACTTTTCATAAAGCTTATGTCTTACGGGGCAGCACTGTTACTTATTTATTTTTTCTTTATGGAGTCAGTAAAATTTTTAGCAATTGGTTACACGTTAGGTGTAATAGTTTCAATTCCATTAATTTTATTCTTCTCTAAAAAGAATGAAAGAACAAAAAAAGAAATTTCCAATGAAGGAGATGATAAAAAATGAGCACTGCTGATTTAATAAAAATCGGCATAAGCGTAGTCGTTTTTATTCTTTGTCTTGTAGGTAACATTCACTTTAAAGGCGTTATTAAAAACTTTTCAAGCGAAGTTGACCAAAAAACAATAAAAAAGAAAAAGAAGCTTAAAACATTATGCTTTTCAGGAATGCTTATAAGCATCTGGTTTGCTTTAGGTGTATTTATTACGTGGTTTTCTGGCAAACACAGTGGTATGCACATTGAGTTTTCAATGTTTGGTGACAGAAGCTCTGTTGAATTATTCGGCTTAAAATTAGGCGAAACAACAATTTACACAATGATTATTGTTTTGATTGTTACTATACTTTGCCTTATTTTCAGATTCCTTGTTTTCCCAAAATTCAAAGACAAGCCAGAAGGATTTCAGAATGTTATGGAGCTCTGTGTTGAAACAGTTGAAAAATTCTGTATAGATGCAACTGGTAAGAAAGCAGGTAAAAGCCTTGCACCTTATATGTTCGCACTTGCAATTTATTTAGTACTCAGTGCAAGTTTTGAATTATTCAGTTTAAGAGCACCTACCTCAGATTTAGTTGTTACATTCTCAATGGGTCTTATAACCTTTGTTCTTCTTAACTTCTTCGGCTTCAAAAAGCTTGGAATCGGCGGAAGATTCAAAGCAATGGGTGGCCCTATGGTCGCTATGAGACCAATTATGATTCCAATGAAAATCGTAAGTGACATAGCAATTCCAATTTCGCTCGCTTGCCGTCTTTTCGGTAATATGCTCGGCGGTATGATAGTTATGGAGCTCTTAAAAGGCGCTCTCGGTGGATATGCCGCAGGTATTCCTGGTATTGCAGGTCTTTACTTCAATCTTTTCCACCCACTTATTCAGGCATATATCTTCATTACCCTTTCGCTTACGTTTATTGACGAAGCAATGGAAGGTCTTGAAGAAGAATAAATATTATAAATTAAATTTTTAGTTAAATTTCGGAGGTAATTTATTATGGGTTCAGCAATAGCAATGCTTACAGCACTTGGCGCAGGTTTCGGTATGTGTTTTGCAACTGCAAAAGCAGTTGAGTCAGTTGCACGTCAACCAGAGGCAGCAAGTAAAATTCAGACAATCCTTCTTTTAGGTTGTGCTCTCGCAGAATCAACAGCTATCTACGCTTTCGTTGTAGCTCTTATTCTTTCTGGTAAATAATTTTTAAAAAACTAAGGTGTTATTATTATGGATATGTTACAATCTTTAGGTATGTCAAAGGACCTTATTGCCGATCTTTTGATTAACATAGTCAGCATAATTGTTCTTTACCTTGTTGTTAAAAAATTGGCTTACAAGCCAGTTAAAAAGTTTTTGGATGCAAGAACCGAGAGGGTTGAAGCTCAGAAGTTGGAAGCATCAGAAAATCTTAAAGAAGCAACTGAAATGAAAGAAAAATATGATGAGCTTCTTAAAGACTGCGAAACTGCTAAAGCAGATGCAATTAAAGAAGGCATAAGTAATGCAAAAGCAGAAGCAACTGAGATTCTTAACTCTGCAAGAGAACAAGCTAAAGAAATTGTTGATAAGGCAAACAAAAATGCAAAAGTAAAAGAGCAGGAAGCACTCGACAATGCTCGTGATGAAATAATTAATCTTGCTATTGATGCATCAGCTACTCTTTTAAAGAGAGAATTCGATGATGCTGACAACAAAAGACTTATTGAAGATTTTCTTGATTCATTAAAAAGTAATGGTGATATAGATGCGTAAATCAACTATCATAGTTGCCGATAACATCACTATTCCTACCTTCAGATATCTTTGTGATGAATTAAAGAAAAAGCTTGGTAAGGATATTGATTTCGAGTATAAAATTGATAATTCGATTATCGGTGGCTTTATAATCAATCTTGACGGTAAAGTTTACGACAACAGTATTAAAACACAACTTGAACGCTTGAAAAAACATATTAAGAATGGAGATGAAGCTTGATGTCTGACAAGATTTTTGCTACAAAAAATGAATATCTTAAAAGTAGACTCGAAAGCTTCTCCCCCTCACCTCTTGTTTATGAAAGCGGTAAAGTTTCAGCAGTTGGTGATGGTGTTGCTACTGTTACGGGACTTAAAAATCGTCTTTATGGCGAACTTTTAGAATTTGACGGCGAAATTTATGGTATGGCTTTGGACCTTAACGAAGACGGCGTTGGTGCTGTGCTTTTTGACAGTGCCGATGCAGTAAGCGTTGGCGACAAGGTTAAAGGCACTAACAGAGTTGCTGAAATCCCTGTTGGTCCTGAGCTTTTAGGCAGAATTATTGACCCTATCGGCAGAGCCATTGACGGTAAAGCTCTTGATGCTAAAAAATATTTACCAGCAGAAAGACCTGCACCTACAATTATTGACCGTGAACCAGTTTCAAAACCACTTGAAACAGGTATTCTTGCAATAGATAGTATGGTGCCTATTGGTCGTGGTCAACGTGAACTTATCATAGGTGACAGACAAACAGGTAAAACCTCTATTGCGCTTGATACAATTTTCAACCAAAAGGGTAAAGACGTTATTTGTGTTTACTGTGCTATTGGTCAGAAAGCTTCTAACATCGCTCAGGTTGTTGATTACCTTAACAAAAACGATGCTTTAGAATACACAGTAGTTGTTGCTTCAACTGCTTCTGACTCCCCTGCTACTCAATACCTTGCACCTTACTGTGCTTGTACTGTTGCAGAAGGCTTTATGGCTGATGGTAAAGACGTTTTAGTTATTTATGACGACTTATCAAAACATGCGGTAGCTTACCGTGCAATGTCTTTACTTCTTCACAGACCACCAGGACGTGAAGCATACCCTGGTGACGTTTTCTATCTTCACTCAAGACTTCTTGAGAGAAGTGCCTGCCTTTCTAAAAAATTAGGTGGCGGTAGTATTACTGCTTTACCTATTGTTGAAACTACTGGCGGTAACATTTCAGCTTACATACCAACCAACGTAATTTCCATTACTGATGGTCAGATTTACTTAGAAAGCGAATTATTCCACAGTGGTATGCGCCCTGCTATTAACACAGGTCTTTCTGTTTCACGTGTTGGTAGAAGTGCTCAGCACAAAGCTATGAGAAAAGTTTCAGGTACACTTCGTATTGAACTTTCACAATACAGAGAAATGGCTATATTCACCCGTTTCGGCAGTGACGTTGACGAATCTACTGCAAAGCTTTTAAGAAAAGGTGAATGCCTCACAGAACTCTTGAAGCAAGGCAAGGGTGAGCCACTTAATCTATTTAAACAAGTTGCAATTCTTTTGGCTTATAAGCTTGATGTTTTTGAGAACGTTTCTAAAAAAGAAATCAAGTTAAAAGCGAATGAACTTATAGAATTGCTTATTGACCAATACCCTGAATATGTGAACGAAATAAACCAGACTGGTGATATCACCGATGCTGTTGAAAAAATATTCACTAAAACAATGTTGGAGTTCAAACAATGAGTAACGCTAATGAAATAAAGCAACATCTCAAAGCAGTTGAACAGACAAGAAAGATAACAAACGCTATGTATTTGTTATCTACTTCGAGAATGAAAAAGGCTATGAGCAGTATTGACTTCAACCTTTTTTATTTACAAAGACTGCGTACTACAATTAAAGATATTCTTTCAAAAACAAAAAATAATAACTTGACAAACAAATTCATAGAAGAGCGTGAAAAGGGCTCTGCGGTTTTTGTTGTTGTTACATCTGACAAAGGTCTTTGTGGTGGTTATAATTCAAGTGTTGTAAACTTAGCACTCGAAAAAATGAAAGAACATAAAGACCCGATGGTTATATCTTTAGGTATAATCGGTGACAGACTTTTTAAAAACCACGGTATAGAGCCTGCATACTCCTGGTATGGTGCATCGCAACACCCTACCTTAAACCTTGCAGGTCAGGTTGCTTCAAAGCTTATAGAGTTATTTTTAACTAACGATTACAGAGAAGTTTATTTAGTATATACAGAATATATTTCTTCATCTGTTCAGACCCCTTGTGTTAAAAGACTTTTGCCTCTTTTAAGGCGAGATTTTCTTGACATTGAGTTTGAAAGTGACAAGCGTGCCCAGATGATTTATGAGCCTTCTGTTGAATCTGTTTTTGAACATATTGTTTATCAATATGTTACAGGTTTTATGTATGATGTTTTTATGCAATCAGCAGTCAGCGAAAATATTGCCAGAATGAACGCTATGCAAAATGCTACTAAAAACGCTGACGAAATGATTGAAGCTCTTGGTAAAGAACTTAATGCTGCCCGTCAGCTTCAAATCACTAATGAAATAACAGAAATTGCTGCGGCAACAGAATTACAAAAGTGAGTGTATTATTTTATGAGTATAATTTATAAAGGCGAAATAGTTAAAATTTCAGGTCCTGTTATCGATGTACGATTCAGTGGCAAATTACCGCCGATTAACACACTTCTTACAATTGAAGAAGCCGACAAACACATTGAAGTTGCTATGCACGTTGGTAAAGACACTGTACGTGCAATTGCACTTGAAGCAACTGAAGGTCTTTCTTGTGGCTTAAAGGTTGTATCTGATGGTAATGGTATTATGGTGCCTGTTGGTGACAACGTTATAGGCAGAGTTGTTGACGTTTTAGGCAGACCAATTGATGGTAAAGGCGAAATCGTAGCAGACCATAAGTTACCTATTCACAGAGAGCCACCATCACTTTATGAACAAAAGCCCGCAACTGAAGTACTTGAAACAGGTATAAAAGTTATCGACTTACTCGTTCCTTACACAAAGGGTGGTAAAATCGGTCTTTTCGGTGGTGCCGGTGTTGGTAAAACTGTTCTTATTATGGAGATGATTCATAATATAGCAACAAACCATGGTGGTTACTCAGTTTTCACTGGTGTTGGTGAAAGAAGCCGTGAGGGTAACGAGCTTATGCACGATATGAGTGAAAGTGGCGTTATTAATAAAACAATTCTTGCATTCGGTCAGATGAACGAACCATCTGGTAGCCGTATGAGAATTGCTCTTACTGGTCTTACAATGGCTGAATATCTTCGTGACGAACGCCATCAGGACGTGCTTTTATTCGTTGATAATATTTACAGATACGTTCAGGCTGGTAACGAGGTTTCTGCACTTTTAGGCAGACTTCCAAGTGCCGTTGGTTATCAACCAACTCTTGCAAATGAGCTTGGTGAATTAGAAGAAAGAATTGCATCTACCTCTAAGGGTTCAATTACGTCTGTTCAGGCTGTTTACGTTCCTGCCGATGACCTTACAGACCCTGCACCTGCTACAATCTTTACTCA
>JAZNCY010000273.1:0-6950 GCA_045587825.1 Acutalibacteraceae bacterium | reverse complement strand
ACTCATTTCACCCTAACTAAAATAATGACATCTGGTCACTTTCTGGTAAATCACCAAAAGCACCACATTTTCTTAAAATTTCAATTGTAGATTTACCAGCTCTTGCTCTATCTTCAAAATCTTCAATTGAAGAGAATTCTGGTCCACCGTCATTTCTTGCATTTGCAAGCTGCTCGGCAGCAGCATCACCTACACCAGGCAATGCAGAGAATGGCATTCTTATTTTTCCGTTTTCTGGTACGTAAGAATGAGCAGTAGATTTATAAATATCAATAGGTAAAAATTCAACACCACGAGCCATTGCTTCGTGAACAATCATCATAATTGTCTGCCTGTCTTTTTCAACGTTTGAAGCTGTACCCTCTTTTACTTTTGCTTCAATAGATTTTAAAAGAATTTTAACGGCATCTCTACCCTTTGACATTGACTCTGCATCAACATCACCACCACGAACTGTGAGATAAGCACAGTAATACTCAAGTTTATAATAAATCTTGAACCAGGCAAGTCTCAATGATGCAATAATATATGCAGCCGCGTGAGCTTTAGGGAACATATACTGAATTTTATCGCAAGACTCAATATACCACTGCGGAACCTCGTGAGATTTCATAATCTCAATCATTTCTGGTGTTAAATACTTATTCTTTTTACGAACAGTTTCCATTATATTAAATGCATCTTTAGGTTCAAGACCACAGTGCATTAAATAAACCATAATACTGTCACGAGTACCTATAACTTCTGAAATTGTACAAGTACCAGCTTTAATAAGCTCCTGAGCATTACCAAGCCACACGTCAGTACCGTGAGAAAGACCTGCAATCTGAATTAAGTCTGCAAAGGTCTGTGGTCTTGCTTCTAAAAGCATTCCCTTAGTAAAGTCAGTACCCATTTCAGGAATTGAAAGTGTACCAGTAGGCCATAAAATATCTTCTTCTGTAACACCTAACGGCTCAGGTGAAGTACAGAGTTCATAAAGCTTTCTGTCACTAATATCAATTTCCATAACGTCGACACCAGTTAAGTCATAAAGATGTTTATAAATTGTAGGAACATCATGACCGAGCTCGTCGAGCTTTAAAAGAGTATCGTGCATTGAGTTGAAGTCAAAGTGAGTTGTAATAATACCCTTTGAGCTATCCTCTGCTGGATGCTGAACTGGTGTAAAGTCTTCAACATCATAAACGTTAGGAACAACAACCATACCACCAGGGTGTTGACCTGTTGTTCTTTTAACGCCCGTACAACCTAACGTAAGACGGTCAATCTCGGCTTTTGTGTATGTAAGTCCACGCTCGTCGAGATATTTTTTAACGTAACCATAAGCAGTTTTTTCAGCAACACCTGAAATAGTACCTGCTTTGAACACGTGAGTTTTACCGAACAAATCCTCAGTAAATCTATGTGACTGGCTCTGATATTCACCAGCAAAGTTAAGGTCAATATCGGGTGATTTATCACCAAAGAAGCCCAAGAAGGTTTCAAATGGAATTTCGTGACCATCTCGTACAAGTGGCTCACCACAATCAGGACAATTTTTCGGTGGCAAGTCAAAACCAGAACCAACTTCACCGTGCAAGAAAAATTCTGTGTAACGACATTTAGGGCAACGGTAATGTGGTTGAAGTGGGTTAACCTCTGAAATACCAGCCATAATCGCAACAAATGAAGAACCAACGGAACCACGGGAACCAACGTAATATCCACATTCTTCCGAGTGTTTAACAAGAAGTCTTGCAATCATATAAAGACCAGCAAAACCGTTCTTTATAATAGACTGAAGTTCTTTTTCAAGTCGACTTGACACAACCTCTGGTAAATCGTCACCATACCATTCCCTTGCTCTATCCCAAC
This sequence comes from Acutalibacteraceae bacterium, assembly GCA_045587825.1. Taxonomy (GTDB): domain Bacteria; phylum Bacillota; class Clostridia; order Oscillospirales; family Acutalibacteraceae; genus DTU089. The sequence goes on along the minus strand of JAZNCY010000273.1, from coordinate 5,093 downwards.
AACATTTTGTTAAATCTTCTTCAGCATCTTTAACATCAGGGTTGAAAGTACCATTTGGAATTGGTTGTATATTCGGGTCTATCATATCAGCAATAAGATTGGTATTTGTAATAACAACCTCTCTTGCGGTTTCTTCACCAAGATAAGCGAAATCTGCTAACATCTCTTTTGTAGTTTTGAAATAAAGAGGTGCCTGATTATCAGCATCCTTGTAGCCCTGACCCGCTTGTAAAATTGCTCTGAATTTTGCATCACCCTCATTCAAGAAGTGAACGTCACCAGTAGCAACAGTTTTTTTACCTAATTTATCACCTAAAGCAATAATTTCACGGTTAATCTGCTCTAAATCTTCAAAAGAGTTTACTCTGTCATACTCTTCATCATTTTTAGTAATCATAAAGCTGTTGTTGCCGTTTGGTTGAATTTCAAGGTAATCGTAAAACTCTGCAATTTTAATAAGCTCTTCAGGACTTTTTCTTTCAAGAAATGCACTATAAAGCTCACCTGCTTCACAAGCGCTACCAATAATTAAACCTTCTCGGTGTTCTTCAATAAGGCTCTTTGGCATTCTTGGTCTTTTGTAGAAATATTCTAAGTTAGAAGCAGAAATAAGTTTATAAAGATTCTTTAAACCAACTGTATTTTTAACAAGTAAAATACAGTGATAGCTCTGTGACTTTTTAATTTCCTCAACGTCTTTTTTAGTGCCATCTGAATTGTAATCATCTACAAGATAGCATTCACAACCATAAATGATTTTAATACCTGAACCCTTTGCTGTGTTACACGCTTCAGGGAAAGCTTGTACACAACCGTGGTCTGTAATGGCAATTGCTTTATGCCCCCAACTGATTGCTCGTTTAACTAATGACTTTGCACTACTCATAGCATCCATAGCAGACATATTTGTGTGAAGATGAAGCTCTACACGTTTTTCTTCTGCATCGTCAGTAGTTTCAAACTTCTGAACAGTTGACATTGCTCTCGGACGGATTATATAGTCTTTCTTATAATCGTCATAAATAATTGTGCCTCTGATTATAACTGTTAAGCCTTCTTTAAGCTTATTTTTAATTGACTCTAAATTTTCCTTTTCATCAAAGAATTTAACACCATAAGAATACGTGTAGTCAGTTATATTAAACTCAATTATAAGACGTTTGCCATCTTTGGTTTCTTTACTTTCTAATTTAAAGACGTCACCCCAGACAACAACCTCGCCATCCTCTGCTGAAATTTCTTTCATATTAACAGGGTCTTTTTTAATAGCGTTACCAAAGATTGGTGTTGCTGTTTCTAAGTAAAGAGGAATGCCCTCAATAACACGTCTTTCTTTCGGTTGTGACATATCAACAACAGGATTATTTACAGCATCAATTTCTTCCTGTCTTTTGATAAAATCATCCATTGAACTGTTTTCACCTTCAAGGTTAACAGTTATTTTTTTATTGAAATGCTCAAGAATATAATTTTCTAAAAAGGTATCTGCTGCGGCATTTTTACAGATATCGCAACCACCTGATAAAAATTTAATAGTTAAAGTATCATCTTCGTAAGTATATTCAGAATTATCTAAAAATCCATTTGTTTGTGGAACGTTAACCTTTAACACCTTTAAAAGCATAGGAAAACAACTGTAATCTAATGCTTCTGGTGGTAAATAGAAATTAAATTCAACTATTTTAAATCTTAAAGCAACTTTAACTTCATTCGCAGTTGCTTTAAGACACATAATATTCTTAAATTCTTTAAAATGAAGATTTGCTGTTAACTTCAAATCTTCTTTATGTATGTAAAGGTCTGTAAAAGTTGTATCCTTTAACATATCTCTGTATCTTGGGTCGCTTATATACTCCCCAAATACATCTAAAAATAAATTGCTCATATTTTTTCGATTTCCTTTAATAATTCACTAACTATATCTTTTTCATTCACTTTTCTAAGAATTTCGCCTTTTTTAAATATAAGCCCCTCGCCGTTACCACCTGCAACGCCGATATCTGCTTCTTTTGCTTCACCAGGGCCGTTAACTGCACAACCCATAACTGCAATTTTTATAGGCTTTTTAATGTCTTTTACTGCTTCCTCAATTTCGTTTGCAAGAGATACTAAATCTATTTTTGTTCTGCCACAAGTAGGGCAAGAAACTATTCTTGGAGTTTCAACACGTAATTCAAGTGCTTTTAAAATGTCAAAACCAGCATAAACTTCTTTAATTGGGGTATCTGTAATAGAAACACGGATAGTGTCACCAATACCATCTAAAAGAAGTGACCCGATACCAATTGAAGATTTAATAAGAGAGCCTCTCTCTGTACCCGCTTCTGTAACACCTAAATGCAAAGGATAGTCGCATTTTTCTGCAACTAATCTGTACGCTTTAACCATTTTTGTTACGTCAGAGGATTTGATTGAAACCACTGTATTATAAAAGTCACATTTTTCTAAAAGTTCAATATGACGGAATGCACTTTCTGCCATAGCTTCTGGTGTTGCACCACCATACTTTAATAACAAATCTTTTTCAACAGAGCCAGAATTAACACCAATTCTTATTGGTACGTTTCTTTTAGCACAAGCAGAAGCTACCTTTTCAACATTGGAAAAATCACCGATATTACCAGGGTTAATTCTGATTTTATCAACACCAGCCTCAAGGCTTTCAAGTGCTAATTTATAATCAAAATGAATATCAGCAACGAGTGGCACAGAAGTATTTTCTTTTAATTTGCCAAGAACTTTAACTGCTTCAAGGTTTGGCACAGCCATTCTTACAATTTCACAACCAGCTTTTTCTAATGCAAGAGTCTGCTCTAAATTCTTTTCATAATCTTCACTTGGTACATTAAGCATAGACTGAACTAAAACTGGTGCACCGCCACCAATTACTTTATTGCCGATTTTTACTTGTCTTGAAGCACGTTTATTCATAAAATTTCACTATCCTAAAAAACTTTAATAATATCACTGATTGAAACAACCAACATAAACAAAAGTAATAATACTAAACCAACTGTGTGAATAATCCCCTCTTTTTTAGGGCTTATTGGCTTTCTTCTAATCATTTCAATAAATATGAAGAATAATCTGCCACCATCAAGCGCCGGAACAGGAAGAAGGTTAAACACACCAACATTTATTGTTATATATGAAAGAAGTGTGAGAGCTGTAAAAAGCTTATCTTTTGCTGTTGGTCCTTGAGCAGTTGAATCTGCTATTGCAGAAATTGTACCTATTGGACCTGAAACGTCTTTCATACCATATTTACCAGTACAAAGGTCAACTAAACTTAAACGAACCATCTGCACTATAGATGCAGAATCGAGAACTGAATTTTTAATTACATTGAAAAATGTATGCTCTTCACCAACGATATAAAAATCCTGTTCCATATACATTTTGCCATCAAGCTCAAATTGTCTGAACTGAACGTCTTTTAATTCAACCTTTTTTCCATCACGTATTACCGTTAAATTAAGTTTATTGTCAGTATCACGAACCATATTAAAACCAATACCACGACTTGAATAAACGTGAGTATTATTAATTTTAATGATTTCGTCACCTGCTTTAAGACCATAGTTACAACTGATTGCATTTTCATCGAAGCTGTGAACCACTCTTGAACCAACAAGGTTTTGCATTGAAATACAAACACCAACAACAATTATACCTAAAATAAGATTAAGAATAGCACCAGCAGCAACTATTATAAATCTTTGATATGGTTTCTTTTTATTAAACGCTCTGTCGTCATCGCTTTCTGAGTCCTCACCCTCCATACTAACAAAGCCACCTATTGGGAAAAGACGAAGCGCATATTGAGTTTCACCTATTTTCTTTTTCAAAATAGCCGGACCCATACCAAGAGCGAATTCATTAACTTTTACTTTAAATAACTTTGCAAAGAAAAAATGACCGAATTCGTGGATTGCAATAATTACACCAAAAAGTAAAATTGCCACTAAATATGGCCACACGTTGCCCCAGACCGTCGCAATAGTTTCTGCGATATTTATAGTGTTTATCGAAATCATCTCCAAAAATTAAATATTTGCTAATTTTCTTACAGTTTCTCGCATTAAAAGGTCAGTATCGTAAACATCCTGTAAAGAATAATCCTGTTTATTTTTTAATGTAGATGAAGCTTCTTTAATAAGACGTGGAATATCATTAAACGAGATTTTATCTTGTCTGAATAAAAGATTTGCTTCTTCATTAGCACAGTTTACTGCTGCTGGCATTAAGCCACCAACACGTATTGCATCTTTACATATATCCATACAAGGAAAGTTTTCGTAATCAGGTCTGTAGAATGTAAGATTACCTACTTCCCATAAATCAAGTTGCTTTTCTGGTGACTCAAAGCGTTCGGGATAAGTCAAAGCAAATTGTATTGGCAAGCGCATATCGGGATGACCTAATTGTGCAATAACAGAATTATCGTCATACTCAATAAGCGAATGAATAATACTTTCTCTATGAACAACAATATCAATCATATCGGGTGAAACTGAGAAAAGCCATACAGCTTCAATAAGTTCAAGCCCTTTATTGAACATTGTAGCACTGTCTATGGTAATTTTTTGTCCCATTGACCAGCTTGGATGCTTTAAAGCATCTTTTAAAGTAACATTTTTTAATTCCTCTTTTGTTTTGCCCCAGAATGGACCGCCTGATGCGGTAAGAAGAATTTTTGAAATAGAATTCCCGGCCGCTCCCTGCAAACATTGAAATATAGCACTGTGTTCACTATCTACCGGAAGAATTCGAACACCCTTGTGTGCAGCCGCAGGCATCACGATCTGACCGGCGCATACAAGGGTTTCTTTATTAGCAAGTGCTATATCTTTTCCCGCACTGATTGCGGCAAGGGTTGGCTTTAAACCTATCATGCCCATCAAAGCAGTAACAACAACCGAAGACTCCGGTAAAGAGGCAATCAAAGAATTGCCCTCTTCCCCGGAAAAAACTTCGCAAGAAAAACCGCTCAACCTCATTTTAAGTTCCTTAGCACGTGCCTCATCAAAAACACTTGCATAACGGACATTGAACTCTCTAATCTGTTTTTCAAGAAGATCAATATTTGATCC
>JAZNCY010000272.1:0-16880 GCA_045587825.1 Acutalibacteraceae bacterium | reverse complement strand
TTCTGATAATTCATTAATTGTTTGTGGACTATAATAAAGCGAGCCAACTAAATCAACGCCCAAATCTATTGCAGTCATAATATCGGTTATGTTTTTATAACTAAAAGCAGCTGATTTCATATTACTGCCTTTTATTTTATTTATAATTTCAGATGAAATCAAGCTTTTATCAAATGTAATATATTTTATATTACCAGCCTTTTCACAATAACTTAAATCATCGTCTGCAACTTTTGAAAAATCAATAAACATCAACACTTCAAATGCTGTATTCTCAGCTTTAAGAATTTCATTTAATTCTTTATCTTGTATTTTCACAATAAAATTCTTGTGTGAAAGACCATTTTGTTTCAGGTGTTGTGTAATACTCTTTAAAATTATTTTAAATTGTGCTTGTGATGGTTTTCCTAAATCCAAAATCATCTTTATCTCATTATTTTTTATTTTACCCAAATATTCTGCAAGCTGCTCAAACGATGTTGTTTTATATTTATTATAATATTTTTGTTTTAAAAACTCATCTTTGCTCAGTCGTTTTTTATTCTCATCGTAAGATAATCCTAACTGCTTATATAATGCTTCAGACCAACCATTTACACACACAAGCTCTTTATCTTCTGATAATCTTAAATCAACCTCCAGAAATTTAAAACCCCTTGTAATTGAATTGTCTATGGTAGAAAGTGAATTCATATTTTTATATTTTAAATATTCTCCACCTAATGCTGTTGCCACCATATTTTTTTCAAAATCTGCTTTTTCAGAATTATTACTGTTTGTTTTTGCATATTCTCTCAAAAACTTTTTCAGATATTTTTTAGTTTTATTTTTTTCTTTACTATTTAACTTTTTTACGCCCGTCTTTTCAGCATCTAAAACTGCTTGTACTACTGTTTCTGGGCACATTTTCTCTGGTTTTAAAAGGCGTTCTATACATCCTGTTTTTTTACCCCAGAGTGAAAGTTTGTCGTTCCACACTAAGCCAATGTATGGAACCTTATATGTGTGAGCAATAATGCACGAGTGCATTCTGCAAGCTATTATTGATTTGTATTGTGTTATTGTATTAACCAACTGCTGACTATCTGCTGGTGCTACACACTTTTTGCCGTGACCTATATACTCAAGAACCTCTGTAGCAAAAGCCTCGTCACCCTCTAATCCGTTTGTAAAAACTTCCCACTCTCTGTTCTGTTTTTCTATTTCTGCTACAACGTTTTTCCAGAAATTCAAAAGAAAGCATTTGTCAATTTTTTCGTTACCATAGTCCGTAAATAATTCGCCTCTTGCAACACCAAGTCCTATTACATCTCTCTTAGCTGCTCTTGAAAATTTATCAGGAGAAAATACTGCAGGGTCAAAAACTGACTTTACAACTATGGATTTATTTTCTATATAATAATTCTCCAGAGTTTCTGTGTCATCTCTTACAGTTATTCCTTTTACACACGGAAGATTAATTGCATTTTTCAATGCAAGACATCTTTCGTCAGCTTCGTCATACCCTTCAACCCCAACTGCATTAAAAAAGACGGGGATTTTTAATTCATCTGCTTTATTTGTTATTGCAATTGTGTGATTGTAATGCTGCTCATTTTTGAATTTTATTAAGCCCCCACCTGCAAAAACTATCGCATCAACAAATCTGAGCACCTCCAAATCTTTGCAAGAAATAGGATAATCAATTATCACAACATTATTTCTTTGCATAAATGGAAATGAGCTTTTTATTAATTCTCTTGTGTTATCTGCGATTACTGTATCGCCTAAGTTTCTGTTTGTTATCTGAACGAGAAGGATTTTTATCTTCTTATTCTTTCCTTTATCTGTTTTCAATATTAATCACCTACAAAACAAATATATCACAGAAAAAAATTATCGTCAACAAAATACCCGTTATGCTGCCGCAAAGCAATATAACGGGTATAGTTTTAATAATATCTGATTAACGAAACAACCTTACCTAAAATTGCAACCTCGTTTGTAATAATTGGCTCAAATTCATCGTTTTCAGGCTGTAGACGGAAGTGGCCATTTTCTTTAAAGAAGCGTTTAACAGTTGCTTCATCTTCGAGCATAGCCACAACAATATCACCATTACTTGCGTATGGAGTTTTCTCAGCAATAACAATATCACCATCGTGAATACCTGCCCAGAGCATACTCTCACCACGAACCTTTAAGGCAAATAACGGCTTATCACGTGAAACTCTGCCACCATAAGGAATATAACCCTCAATCTGCTCAACAGCGAGAATAGGAATACCCGCAGTAACAGTACCAATAAGTGGCACTTGTGTAAAGCTTTCATCCTGACCTAAAATACGAATAGCTCTCTTTAAAAGTGGGTCTCTCATAATATAACCCGCTTTTTCAAGCGCAACAAGGTGAGCGTGAACTGTAGAGGTTGACTTCAAACCAACTGCCGCTCCGATTTCTCTTATTGACGGAGGCACACCACCCTGAGATTTCTCTACCAAAAATTCATAAATCTTTTTTTGAGTATTCGAAATTTTTTCCATAAAAGCACCTCACTTTCTGTACTATAAAGGCATTATATCACAACACAGCATAAAATGTCAAACATTTGTTTGTGATTTTTTGTAAAATTTTTTCATATTCTTTTGTGGGGTGATACTTATGTATAAAATAATAACCTTTAAAATGCTTTCTGTCATTTCTGCAATAGTTTGTTTATTAATGATTTTTTCCTCTGTTGCGAACACATTTTTGCAAGTCTCACCAGTATTCAAAGAAACCCGAAAAGATGTTTTAATAATAATGTATCATCAGATAAGTGAAAACAGCTCTCTCTGGGGTGATTATGTAATACCCCAGAAATTGCTTGAAGCTGATTTTCAATATCTTAAAGCAAATGGATATACACCTGTTAAAATAAAAGATTTAGTTGAATTTACCAGTGGCAAAAAAGATTTGCCAAAAAAAGCAGTAGTAATAACCTTTGATGATGGTCATCGAAGTTTTATTACAAAGGTTCTGCCACTTTTAGAAAAATACAACTTCCCTGCCAATGTAAATATAGTAGGCTCACTTGTTGATTTATATACAGAAAATGGCGAAACCGATGACCGCTACGCTTACCTTAATTGGAACGATATAAAAATTTTGTCTGAGCATCCGCTTGTTGAAATCGGTCATCACTCTTACAATTTTCACTCATTAGGACTTCGTAGAGGTATGGGTAAAATTTATGGCGAAGGTAACTCTGCCTACACTGAAATAATAAAAGCCGATATTGAAATGCTCAATAATAAGCTTCTTTCTGATATCGGCTTTGTACCCTTTATTATGGCTTACCCTTACGGAATTAAAAACAAGACACTCGAAGAAATAGTAAAATCAGAGGGCTTTTCAGTAACCTTAAGCTGCAGGGAGTGTATTAATAAAATTTCTGTTGGTGATGAGCTCTTTGATTTAGGACGATTTAACCGACCTTATAAATACAGCACCAACACATTTTTTACAGAGATTGTAATTCAGCAATAATTTTTTCGACACATTCCTCTGGCGTTAAATTATCGCAACTTATTTTGACATCTGCATATTTTTCATAAAGAGGCTTTCTCTCATTAAAAATATCATCTACCGTAGCACCATTTGTTAAAACAACTCCACGTGATTTTATATCGCCAATTCTCTTTTTAATTTCAATTATCGGCAAATCGAGATAAATAACTTTTCCATTTTCTTTCAGCTTTTTCATAGCCTTTTCACCAAAAACAGCACTACCGCCTGTTGCGATTACTGAATTTTTAAATTCAGCTTCAAGAATAATATTCTCTTCAATATCTAAAAACGCTTTTGTGCCATTGTCTTTTATGATGTCACAAAGGCTTTTTTTATATTTTTCCTGAATTAAGAGGTCTGTATCTGTAAATGATAATAAAAGTGATTTTGCAAGTAAAACGCCTATTGTACTTTTACCAACAGCAGGCATTCCGATAAGAACAATATTTTTCATAATAAAGACACCTTCAAAAAATGCACAAATTTTTTAAATTTTTTCTTGATTTTATCACTCTTTTAGAGAAAACACAAGTTTAGGTTTTTAACAAGCTGATTTCTATTGACAAAAAATATAACCTGTTTTATACTTTAGTTAATGGAACAAAAATTGTGCTTTTATTTTGTGCAAATGTCACATAAAAATTATGCGCAATTAACACACACATTTTCAAACTACAAATTTGCAGTAAAGGAGAATTCACAATGCAATTTGAACAATGGAACGGATTTGTTGACGGCGAATGGCGACACATAATTGATGTTCGTGATTTCATTCAGAGAAACTACACACCTTACCACGGTGATGATGCATTCTTAAAGGGTGCAACAGAAAGAACAAAGAATTTAACAAAAAAATTCTATGACCTTTGTGAAGAAGAGAAAAAGGCTGGCGGTGTTCTTGATATTGATACAGAGCACGTTGCTTCACCTTGTAGCTACAACCCTGGCTATCTTGATAAAGAAAACGAGCTTATTGTTGGTGTTCAGACAGATGCACCATTAAAAAGAGGTGTTCACCCATTCGGTGGCATAAGAATGGCTCGTGATGCTTGTAAGGCTTACGGCTACGAGCTTTCACAAAAGGTTGAAGATTATTTCAGATACAGAACAACTCACAACGATGGTGTTTTCAGAATTTATACTGACGAAATGCGTGCTGCTCGTCACTGTGCACTTTTAACTGGTCTTCCTGACGCTTATGGCCGTGGTAGAATCATTGGTGACTACAGAAGAGTTGCACTCTATGGTATTGATGCACTTATCGAAAAGAAAAAAGAGGACAAGCGTGAGCTTGGTTTAGAAAATGCTACTGCTGAGTCAATGAATTTACTCGAGGAGCTTTATAAGCAAATCGAATTTTTAGGTCATCTTAAAGAAATGGCAAAAATGTATGGTTTTGATATTTCAAGACCTGCCCAGAATGCAAAAGAAGCAATTCAATGGACTTATTTCGGCTACCTTGCTGCTAACAAAGAGCAGAATGGTGCTGCTATGTCTTTTGGTAGAACAAGCACCTTCTTCGACATTTACATTGAAAGAGATATTAAAGCTGGTATTCTTACAGAAGAAGGCGCACAAGAGCTTATTGACGATTTGGTGTTAAAGCTTCGTATGTGCCGTCACTTAAGAACACCTGAATATAACGAGCTTTTCGGTGGCGACCCTATGTGGATAACTGAAAGCGTTGGTGGTATGGGTGAAGATAACAGAACTCTTGTAACAAAAACTTCATTCCGTATGCTTAACACTCTTCGCACATTAGGTCCTGCTCCAGAACCAAACCTCACAGTTCTCTGGAGTTACCGTTTACCAGAAGCTTTCAAAAAATTCTGTGCAAAGCTTTCTATTGAAACAGATGCTATTCAATATGAAAACGACGACTTAATGAGAAACGATTACGGCGATGACTACGCTATTGCTTGTTGTGTTTCTGCTATGAAGATTGGTAAGCAAATGCAATTCTTCGGCGCAAGAACAAACCTTGCAAAGCTTTTACTTCTCACTCTTAATGGTGGTGTGGATAACGTATTTGGTACAAAAATCGGTCCACAAATGGAAGTTATGAATGACGAAGTTCTCGATTTTGACTCTGTTATGGAGCGTTTCAGAATTTACCTTGCTTGGCTTTGCAAGCTTTACGTTAATACAATGAACTCCATTCACTTTATGCACGATAAGTACGCTTATGAAAGAACACAAATGGCTCTTCATAACACAGATGTTCAGCGTCTTATGGCATTTGGTGTTGCAGGTCTTTCAGTTATTGCAGACTCACTTTCTGCAATTAAATATGCAAAGGTTTCTCCTATTATAGATGAAGAAACAGGTCTTATTGTTGACTTTAAAACAGAAGGCGATTTCCCTAAATTCGGTAATGATGATGAAAGAGTTGACTTAATTGCTCAGAACTTAATTCGTGATACAATTACTGAACTCAGAAAAACACCAACTTACAGAGATGCAAAACACACTCTTTCTGTTCTTACAATTACATCTAACGTTGTTTATGGTAAGAAAACCGGTGCTACACCAGACGGCAGAAAGAAGGGCGAACCATTCGCACCTGGTGCTAACCCAATGCACAACCGTGAAATAAACGGCGCACTTGCTTCTCTTAACTCTGTTGCAAAGCTCTCTTATTGTGATGCAAGAGATGGTATTTCTAACACCTTCTCAATAGTTCCAGAAGCACTTGGTAACTCTTTAGAGGACAGAGTAGAAAACCTTGTAAGTATTCTTAATGGTTACTTCCTTAACAATGCTCATCATATAAATGTTAACGTTTTAAACAGAGAAACTCTTCTTAAAGCGTATGAGCATCCAGAAGATTACCCTAACCTTACAATTCGTGTTTCAGGCTACGCTGTTAACTTCTGCAAGCTCTCAAGAGAGCAACAAAAAGAAGTTATTATGAGAACCTTCCACGAAGCTGTTTGATTATGACTGGTAGAATTCATTCATTTCAGAGTCTTGGCACAGCAGATGGCCCAGGCGTAAGAGCAGTAGTTTTTATGCAGGGCTGTCCTTTAAGATGTGCTTGTTGCCATAACCCTGACACGTGGGATTTTAAGGGTGGCAAAGAAGCTACTCCCGAAGAAATTTTTGCAAAAATAAAAAGACTCAAAAATTATTTTGGTGAGGATGGTGGCGTAACCGTTTCAGGTGGCGAGCCACTTATGCAACCAGAATTTATAAAAGAGCTTTTCACACTCTGCAAAAATGATGGCATTTCAACTGCAATTGATACCTCTGGCTGTGTGCTTAACAATGATATAAAAGAAGTCTTAAAGCTCACTGATACTGTACTTTTAGATTATAAATACATCACCGATGAGCTTTATAAAACAAAAGTCGGTTGTGAAAAGATAAAAGTTGACGAGTTTTTAGAGTATCTTAACAGTCAGAATATTAACACGTGGATAAGGCAAGTTATTATTAAGGATTTAAATAATAATGAAAGCTCAGTTTCAGCACTTAAAGAATTAAAAGAAAAATATTCCTGTATTAAAAAAATTGAGCTTTTGCCATTCAAAAAACTCTGTATTGAAAAATACGAAAAATTAAATCTTCAATTTCCACTCGCAGAAACACCCGAAACAACAAAGCAAGAGATTGAAGAACTAAGTGAATATTTAAAATGAATAAAGTGGCTGTAAAAACACTAAGTTTTTTACAGCCATTTTTGTTGTATTTTATAGTTTTTTATAAATCATATTCCTATAAGTTCTCGTATTTCTTTTGCATTAACTTCAGATATTTTGCAGTTTTTTGAAACAGCGATAAATGCCGCAGTACCCGCAGCTTCACCTATACCAACACAAATAGGCATTACCCTGAAATTAGAATGTGCCATATGAGTACCAGAAATATTTCTGCCACAAAGAAGAAGATTTTCTTTGATTTCAGGAATAAGACTTCTGTAAGGAATTGTATATCCTTTGGTTTGTTTAAAATGTTTTTGCACACCTGTTTTATCAAGTCCTGCGCCTGTGATGTTGTGCACGTCAAAATTGAAATAAGCATCTTTCACAACGTAATCGTCAAATACTTTCGCTTCGAGTATATCTTGTTCATTAAGTGTATATTTGCCTTTAAAATGTCTTGTTTCACGAACACCCATAAGAGAAGCAGAGCTTAAAACAAAACAATTTTCATATCCCGGCACAAATTCACGAAGATATTTTACTATATCATTCATTTGCCTACGACATATAAGTGTAGCTTTTGTTAAATCTTCAGTATTTGTACCATCAATATCAATTGCATTTGTCATATTGCAGGTAACTACACCAGGAAGCGTTGATTCATAAGTAAGAATGTGCCCTGCGGGATATGGAATGTGCTCTTTTGCAAGCGCTTGAAGCTCGCCTTGTGGTGTTTCATAAGTTGACTCGAACGACCCTAAAAATACAGCACGGTCATAATCTACCCCGCCAACTTTAAACATAAGTGTTACTGGTTGCATTTTGTTATCTGTTTCTCTGCCGAGGATAAATTCGGCACCCGCTCTTGCGGCAATATCGCCATCACCCGTAGCATCAATCGTAATTTTGGCATAAATATCGGTTTTGCCTGATTTGTTGACAACTTTTGCTCCAAGAACTTTATCTCCATCACAAATTGCATCTTCTGCAAAAGTGTAGAGCATCAATTTACAACCGACTTCGTAAAGCATTTCAAGATAAAGTGTTTTTAATTTTTCAGGGTCAATAAGATTAGTAATTTTATTTTTATAATCGCCCTCGTTATTTTCAGCAGTTCGTTTTAAAATTTCGTAATAAAGCGGGCTATCACAACTACCAGTCCAATGACTCATAAGACCGGACGTAGAAATTCCACCTACGTCACCACTTTGTTCAACAAGAATAACTTTCGATCCATTTTTTGCTGCCGTATATGCTGCCGCAAATCCAGAAGGACCACTTCCAAGAACAAGAACGTCGGTATGTAATTCGAATTTTTCAACCATATTTATAACACCTTTGTTAAAATAGTTATATCATAATCACTTTTATTATTTACGTATTCACCGTTTTGGTAAAAAGGCTCTGAATTAATATTTACAACAGCACCCTGTGGCACGTATAAATCTGCTTTCATACCTTGTGGTAGTGTAAGATTAATAATATTTTCTTCACCACTTTTTTTGTAGTCAAGAGTAATTAACCCTTTTACACTCGGAACAGTACAGTTTATGCTATCTGAGAGTGTGTATTGAGGGTCGATTTTAACCTTTTCATAACCAGCTTCAAGTGGAGTAATACCTGCAAAATGCTTACTCATAATCACAAGTGGTCCACCACTCCAGGCGTGATTCATAGTACCTCGCCATGACTCCCAGAATTCCCAGAGAGTAGAGTAATCTTCATTCATCATACCGTCATATCTCTCTTTAATTCTGTTATACGCCTCTTCATATTTACCCATTTTGCAAAGGGCTTCAAGAACGTAATATTCCATATATGGACTTGAATTTTTAGTATTTACGAGCACGTTTGTAATAGTGTCATACTGCTCTTTCTCTGCAAGTCCAGAGAGAATTGCAAGGGCATTTGCTCTGTCATCAGGCTCTTTTACGTCTTCACTTTTAAAGCCATCATCAGTCCAGAGAGTTTTGTAGCCGTTTGAAATAGTGTCTTTTCTTTCTTTAATAAATGAAATATCTTCATTTTTACCTAAAATCTCTGCCATTTTTTCAGTAGCAGAAAGAGCGTAGTAAACCCAGGCATTTTCAATTGCAGTCATATCTGCTTTTGAACCCCAGTCAGGCCAATCCCACGAGCCACTGCGATGAACAACAAGATTATTTTCACCAATTTCCCAAAGCTTAAGGTAATTGAGTGTTGCAGGGTAAACCTTTTCTAAAAATGTTTTGTCGCCTGTGTATTCATAGTAGGTGTAAAAGCCTACGATTCCTGCAAGCTGTTGAACAGGAAGCTCAAAATAGTCGCCATTTATAGGCACAACAGTCTGAAGCACTTTTGTATCGTCAACGTGAGAAAGCATTGCTTCAACGCCTTTTTGGTAGAGCAAATATGAATTGCTATCCATAGAGTACATTGTCATAATCATTTCGCTTGTGACGTCACCCCACCACTGCGCTCTTTCTCTGTCGGGGCAATCCATAAAATTGTCTCGCATTGTAACGTAAAGTGTTCTAAGAGATTTTTGCCACAGAGAATTCATAAATTCATCGTCACATTTAAAATCACCACAGAATGAGCTGTCATAACCTGTTTCACGATATTTTAAAGAAACAATTTTTACACCTTTTGGTATTTTATAGGTTATATGCTCACCATTAAACCAGCCCAATGCTTCAAATTCTTGTTCGCCCTCTTTGGTTATATAAGTAGTTGAAACTGCACCAATTAAAGTGTTTTCAGTAGTTATTCTGATTTTTTTGCCTTTAGGTGCTATGATTTTAAGATATGGAGTAAGCTGTGCATTATAAGGGATATCTACTGTAATTTCTTCACCGAAAAGCTTTTTTACTGTGTAATTTTCGTAATTTTTTGAATTCTCATAATCTTTAAGACCGTAGTCTTTCAAGAATGGTATTCCTCTCGGATAAAGCTTGCCATAAGCACCCTCGCCACCGTCTGCATATTCGGTTGCAGCTTCCCAGGAAGAAACGTCATAAGCGTCATTTAACCAATCTGCCATTTCTTCTCTTGCATCGAAATAAATGCTGTATTCGGGAAGTCTGTAATTAGGTGGGTAAAGTGGGCTGTCAACGTAAGCCGGGTTTCTTTTTACTTTCCAGCTTTTGTCTGAAATTATTGTTATATCTGAATTTTTTGCTTCAAAAAGGAAGCCACCCTGACCACTGCCAGAATAAGAATAGCTTGTTTCATTATCCCAGAACCACACCAAAGCGCAAATAGAGTTTTCACCCTCTTTAAGATATGGTGCAATATCTACACTATCATAATAACCACTGTTTTTCGCTGGACCACGCTTCACACTTCCCTCATAAACAACAGTTTCTCCGTTTATGTAAAGCCAATATTTTGAGTCGGCTGAGATATTCGCAATAAGTTTTTCGGGTTTACTTTTAAGAGTTACGTTTTTATTAAAGGACATCCAAACGTTTTTCTCCTCAAGATTTTCCTTATCCCAAATCCATTTTGCAGTCCAATCTGTCTTTTCTTCGGTAGAAATAACACTGTATTCGGGAATACTTTCTGGAATGGTGTAATCATTTTCAAATGGTATCATATCTTTTGCCCCCTGTGGAAAAAGCGAAGTAATAAAAGCCGCCGCTATTGCAAGATATGAAATAATTGTTTGTAAGATTTGCATAGGAAACACCCCTTATTAATTCAAAATGGTTCAAATTTATTATAGCCATTGTATAAAAGCTGTTTTATCCGTGCTATTATATCCAGCATTATTATAAAATTTTAAAGTGCTCTCTTCTTTCGAGCCAGTAAGAAGCATCATTTTATAACAGTTCTTTTTTTGTGCAATTTCTTTAGCATAGTTCAAACATTCAGTTGCATAACCTTTCCCACGATAAGAAGAATGTGTCACTACATTTTCAATAAATGCATAAGGTCTTACATCTCTTGTTAGATTAGGAATTATTACACAAACACAAGAAGAAACTATTTTGTTATCAACTTCATTTACAATAATATGGTGATTTTTATCTTGTATTATTTCATTCCAAGTATTTTTTAAATACTCGTTTGTTTCTGGTATATCTTTCTCGTGTAAATGTAAATATAGTTCTAATAATTCTTGTAATTCATTTTCTTTAATTTCTCTGACCATTTTTACACCTTCTTTGGTTATATTATAGCAGTTTTTTCTATAAAATCAATTATTCAATTTGTGTCGGAATATCTAAGTAAAGAGAACACTTTTATTTCTTCTTTTTTACCTTTTAACTGGAAAAGTCACAGGATTTTAGATAAGAGATAATAGAGAATAAATAATAGATAAAAACACAAAAAGAAAAGTCACACTAAATTAGTGTGACTTTTCTTTTTGGTCGGAGTGAAGAGACTCGAACTCCCGACATTCTGGTCCCAAACCAGACGCGCTACCAACTGCGCTACACCCCGATTGAAGATTATGTCTTCAAAGCATTGATATTATAGCGAATAATGTTTTAAATGTCAATAGTTAATTTAAAATTTTTTAAAAATATTTGAAACCACAAAAAGTCAATGGCTTTCTGTGGTTTCATTTGTGTTATTTTCTGTTATTTCTATGGTTGTTGCTTCAGTAGAGGTTTTTTCTTCTGTTTCTAAAAACCTTGGTCTTTCACCTGGTTTTGTACTGTATTCACTTGAGAATGCAGCGCCTTTGTTTGAAATTTCTGGTGGCTTAAATGCTTTTAAGAATTTTGGTAATTCCGTTTCTCTTTTTTGCTTTTCTGCTACTTCACCTCTATTTTTTACAAAGCGCCTTTTTCTTACATCTAAAAGCATAGCAAAAGAAGCAACTATCAGAACAAGATTACCCTCCCAGAAAGCCAGTTCAACTAATAAAACTGTGGTCGGTGTTTTATAAACTACCGTTTGCTCGCCATTTTCAATTCTTGTTATAGTATTTATAAAGCCGAGCTTATTCGTCAAAACATAACTGACTCCATCAGCCGTTGTTATAACCTTGCGATTTTTAAGCTCTTGGAGATTAGTAGCATCTTTTTTTGAAAATGTTAATGCTGTACCATCCTGAGAGAACACAAATCTCGCATTTTTTGTATAAATAACGATATTATCATCCTGGTTAACAGAAAGTGCATAATCTGTTTTTAATGGTAACGGAAACGAAAACACCTTTTCGTTATCTTTAAAACCAGTAACGGCAGTATCGTCACCTACAACAACTACACCACTGCTTGTTACTGCAAAGCCGTTAAAATCGGTTGGCACAATTCCCCCCGTCTTTGTGATAATCGGCATAAAAATTAAAATCATAGAGAGAATTATAAACGGCTTTAATTTTCTTATATATTTAAAATCCATTTTCAAAAATTACATACTTTCAGGTGCTTGAATCTTGAGCATTGAAAGAACGTTTTTCATAGTATTTCTTACACAGTTGCAAAGGAAAATTCTTGCCTGCATTACGCTTTCATCATCTGTCATAACACGCTGTGCATTATAAAATCTGTGGAATTTAGTTGCAAGCTCGCCAGCATAATGTGTAATTTTTGCAGGGTCATAAGTGTTAGCTGCAAGAATAATTAAGCCTGTAAGAGAAGCTAAGTGGCTTATTAAATCTTTTTCTTCAGCTGAAGAAAGAAGCATAAGTTCATTCTTAGATGGCTTTCTTATTTTTACGCCTTCGTTTTCTAATTTTCTTAAAATACTGCAAATTCTTGCGTGTGCATACTGGCAGTAATAAACTGGGTTTTGGTTAGACTGCTCAACTGCAAGACCTAAGTCAAAGTCCATAGCGCTACCTGCTTCACGCATATTAAATAAAAATCTTACTGCATCAATCGGTACTTCGTCAAGTAAATCAACAAGTGTGATTGCCTTACCAGTTCTCTTTGACATTTTAACAGCCTGTCCGTCCTTCATAAGGTTAACGAGCTGCATTAAAACAACGTCGAGTCTGTCGCCGTCAATTCCGACTGCCTCCATAGCACCCTTCATTCTTGCAACGTGACCGTGGTGGTCTGCACCCCAAACGTCAATAGCCTTGTCAAAGCCACGTTTTAAGAGCTTATTTCTGTGGTATGCAATATCTGCTGCAAAGTAAGTTGGGTTACCATTCTGACGGATAAGCACGTCATCTTTTAACTCAAGCTTTTCAATATCTTCGTCTGACTTGCCTTGCTTTTTAAGAATTTCTGTCTGGATTTCTTTGTTTTTATACCAGAGAGCGCCATCTTTTTCATAAGTATGACCATTCTTTTTGAGAATTTCGATTGTTTCTTCTAACTCGCCACCATTATGAAGAGAAAGCTCAGAGAACCAGAGGTCATAATCAATTCTGTATTTTTCCATTGCACCCTTCATTGTTTCAATGTTTTTAGGAAGTGCAAATTCTACAAGTGCTTTTCTTCTTACTTCTTCAGTTTCTTTAAGATATTTATCGCCGTAAACGTCAATAAATTCCTGTGCACGAACTTTAATATCTTCACCGTGGTAGCTATCCTCAGGGAGTTCAATTGCATCTTCACCTAAAAGAAGCTGTTGGTAACGAACATCTAATGAAAGACCAAATTTATCAATCTGGTTACCAGCATCGTTAACATAGAATTCTCTTGCAACCTCGTAGCCTGCCCACTCTAAAACTGCAGCAAGGCAGTCACCAAGAGCACCACCACGAGCGTTACCCATATGCATAGGGCCTGTTGGGTTTGCAGAAACGAATTCAACGTTGATTTTTTTGCCATTACCAAAGTCACTTTTACCATAATTGTCGCCTAATGCTTCAATATCTGAAAGCACGTCTGCATAAAATTCATTCTTTAAGAAGAAGTTAATAAAACCAGGACCAGCAATTTCACATTTTTCAAAATATGTATTGCTTAAATCAATTTTATTCTGAATTTCTTCTGCAATTTTTCTTGGTGGCATTCTTAAAGCTTTTGAGAGCATAAATGCAGCGTTTGCTGAATAGTCGCCGTTATTTCTGTCAGCAGGAATTTCTGTTTTAAATGCAGGAATTTCTGCTTCAATAAATGTACCATCTGCCATATTAGCCTTTAAAGCTACTGTTACAGAATCTATAATTTGTTTTTCTGCGATACTAACTATTTTTGACATATTATCATCCCTTTTTTACTTTTACTAAGACAGTTACAGTATTTTCTGCAACCATACTCGAATTAAAATCTATTGTATACCTGAGTTTTATTTTTCCGCCGTGGTCTCCTAAGTTGTTAAATACACTACTTGCGAAAACGCCCATCATAAGAGAGCCCGCAGGTGTTTCGTAATAGCACGAGTGACGTTTGTTTTCTTCAATTATAAATTGTGAATTGTAGTTACCACTTCGTGTTATTGTAACCTTTTCGGGAGAATCGAGTGAAATGGTTGTTTTACATCCTTCCATTTCTTCGTCTATCTCTTTATATTCAATTATGTAACCATTCTCTGTTTTTTCGTAAGTACCCTGAGCGTTTATTTCAAGCACATCGCTTTCATCATCCTCAGTAGTCTGAACAGTTACAAACTTAATTATTGCATCATTTTTCATTGTGTTTTTCTTCTGCGTACGCTAAAAGTCTATCAATAAGCTCACTATAAGGTACGCCTACCTTTGCAAAGAGTTTTGGGAACATACTAATTGATGTAAACCCTGGGAGAGTGTTTAATTCGTTAAGGCAAATTCTGCCATCTTCTAAAAGGAAGAAGTCAACTCTTGAAAGTCCTGAGCAGTTAAGTGCTAAATACGCTTTTTTTGCTGCTTCCTGAACCTTAGCTTCTACGCCTTCTGGAAGAATTGCTGGAATTGCAAGACCAGTTGAGTCATTTATATATTTTGCTTCGTAATCATAAAATTCTGCAGTAGGTAAAATCTCACCAACACAAGAAGCAACAGGTTCATCGTTACCCATAACTGCACATTCAATTTCTCGACCAACTAAAGTTTCTTCAAGAACAACCTTGCGGTCCTCTTTAAATGCTACTTCTAACGCTTTTTCTAATTCTTCTTCATTATGTGCTTTTGTAATACCAACAGAAGAGCCAGCGTTTGCAGGTTTAACAAAAATTGGGAATTTTAAATAATCAACCGCCGATTTTAAATCTACTTTATTATTATCTAATTCATATTTTGTGAACGCTACCCATTTTGCCTGTGGAATTCCTGCGGCATCACAGATTGTATTTGTAATTGCTTTATCCATACACATAGCGCCAGCAAGTGGTGTGCAACCAACGTATGCGATATCTGCCATTTCAAATATACCCTGAATTGTGCCGTCTTCACCATTTTTGCCGTGCATAACAGGGAAGATAATATCAATTTTAATCTTCTCTATTTTTTCACCCTTGAAAACTAAAAGTGATTTTTCAAGTTTGTCTGGAGAAATAATTGCAGAAACTGTATTTTTCTCCCAAGTATTATTTTCAATACTATCAATATCGCCATCATAAAAAAGCCAGCGACCGTCTTTTGTAATACCTAATGTGTAAACGTTATATTTTTCTCTGTTTATGTTTCGTAAAACTGATGCAGATGAACGGAGTGAAACCTCATATTCACTTGAAGCACCGCCGAAAATAACAAGAACGTTTTTCAAAATAATCACCTTGATTTGCTAATTTTTTTAGAACATAAAAATACATTCTAAATTCTACCATAAAAAAATAATTAAATCAATCATAAAATACTATGATATTTTAAGAATAGTGTTTACCTTTTCTATAAAAAATGCTACAATATGTTATATAAAACTTAAAAGGGGCAGATTTTAATGGAAATTAAAGAAATTTTAAAATATGTTGACCACACACTTTTAAAGCAGGAAGCTACCTGGGAGCAGATGAAAGTTATTTGTGACGATGCAATTAAATTTTCTACTGCAAGTGTTTGTGTGCCACCATCATTTGTCAAAGAGTGTAAAGATTACTGTGGCGATAAAATGAAAATCTGCACAGTCATTGGCTTCCCTAACGGATATAACACAACTGCCACAAAGGTTTTCGAAACAGAAGATGCAATAAAAAACGGTGCAGATGAAATTGATATGGTTATAAACATCGGCTGGGCTAAAGAAAAGAAATTCGATTTAATAAAAGAAGAAATTAAAGCTATAAAAAAAGCTTGTGATGAAAAAATTCTTAAAGTTATAATCGAAACTTGTCTTTTAACAGATGAAGAAAAAAAAGAAATGTGTAAAGCTGTAACTGAAGCGGGTGCAGATTTTATTAAAACGTCAACAGGCTTTTCAACCGCTGGTGCTACAAGAGAGGATATAAAGCTCTTCAGCGAAAACATTGGTGAGAATGTTAAAATGAAAGCCGCTGGTGGAATCGCTTCACTTACCGATGCAGAGGATTTTTTGAAATTGGGTGCAGAGAGACTTGGCACAAGTAGAATTGTGTCAATTGCAAAAAGTGAACAGGGTAGTGGGTATTGATTTTTTTAATGGGAGATAAACAAAATGAAATTAAATAAGTTATTAAAACTTGATATGGAGACAGCATACGTTCCTGTTGCAAAATTAAAAGACGTTCAGGAAATGATGTCTAACTGGAAAGAAAACAACAGAAGAATTCGCATATTCTCATTTTTAACCTGCTTTGCTTCTCTTTTCAGTGGAATAAATTTTATTTATGAAAAAGAAAGTACCGCAGCTATTGCGAGTTTTTTAACACTTTTTATATTTTTATTAAGTGGCATTTTTGTTAATGCAAATAAAAGATTTGTTTATT